>JAYTON010000529.1:0-2196 GCA_043747725.1 Saprospiraceae bacterium | reverse complement strand
GCATAAAAATTTAAAACAAAAAATTGTTTTTTATTGAAAATGCCTGAAATTAAGATAGTCTGAATTTTCCTAATATTCAGCGTATTGAGGTAGTGAAACCAAAATTCATATTTTACAAAAATGACCAAATTGGGTTGTATTAAATCTAAAAAACGCAGAGCATTTTTTTTAGAATCCATCGGCAAATAAAAGACATAATCAGCCAGCGGATAGTCTTTGCGAATCTCATAACCAGAGGGCGAAAAGAAGGTGAGAATGATTTTATAATGAGGGGTTACTTTTTTTTTCAAAGCTTCTATCAAAGGTCGTCCTTGTTCAAACTCCCCGAGCGAAGCCACGTGCATCCACACGGTGATATGTGATAAGTCATGGGAAATGGGTGATGGGTGATGGGTGATAGCTTGTTCAATTTTAGTAAAAATATCTTTGCGTCCATCTACCCATTGTCGGGCTTTGGTATTGAAAAGAGAAGCGATGTAAATGCCTATTTTGTAAAGAGAAACCCCAATATTATAAATAAAAATCATAACTAATTCAATTTAGTATTCTATTTCATCTGCATTTTGATTGGTGAATAAAGGGATGGACCAACCGACGCGCGCACCATATAATATGTCCAATCTTTTTTTAGGATCAGCTTGCCTTGTATCAAAATTAAATACTCGACGATTGCGTGTGAACCCCTCAGTAAAATCGAACCCGAGGAAGAAGTTGATAGTTTTGTCACGACTGACGATTTGATAGCCAATGAATTGAGTAAGGGCAAAACCATTGGTGAAGCGGTCGTAGCCAGCAGTGTAGGGTGGGGCGATTTGAGGGGCTGAGTTACCATTGTCTTGAATTCTGATTTTATGTTGAAGAAACCCACCACCAGCAGTGAATCTTAATCCACCGATACGATTGCCATTGTCAAAAAATTTGAAGAGCTTGCCTGCGTTGACACCTATATATACACCTCGCTCGCGAAGTTGGATATTAGCGTAGGTGCCGATGTCGCCTAAAATAGCACCATCTGGTGTTCTCATATTGGCGAGCACATCTTCTTTCACTTTTTGCCCGAAGAGGTATTGGAAATCGGTGCCTATAATCCATCCTTTGGGTAGCGATATATATTCTAAGCCTCCACCTACGGTTAAATTAGTGCCGTAACGTTTGGAAAGGTCAGCGGCAGGGTTTTGAACACCAAAAGAGGCGTTTATACTGAGGGGGGTATATTGGGTAGAGAATTTTTTCTGAGCATAGAGCATTTGAGCCGAAAAGAATATAAAAACAATAATTTTTACTTTCATAGCGTAGATTATTGACAATTTGAGTGAGCAAAGTTAATGAAAGAGGTATAGGAATATATAAAAGTGATTGAATTTTTAATGATAATTGTTGTTTACCATAATAACGGTAATTTCATTAAAAAGCACTCAAATCATTAAAATATATTTAAAATGCAGTTGCGTTTTAAGAAAGAGGTGTCTATATTTGTATCACAAACGATAACTATTGAACAAAACTGATAATCGAGAAACAAGCACATGATAGAACATTTTACCCAATGAAAGGCATTTTATAACCAGTGAGTTCCCCCCATGAACTTATTGTAAGGTGCTACTAAAATACTCATCTCATAATAACTTATTCATTAAGTTCATCTCTCTTGGCTATATATCCGGCAGCGTTCCTACTGATGTATTCAGGTAGATTTTGTTTGAACTAAATTTACTTCAATTGAAAACCTAGCGACTCGCAATCTCTGACTATTGAACATATATATTCTATTTTTTTTATGAACATACATTTTCCTACAAATTCAATGATGATTTCTAATTAACTGGCTTATTCCAATTTGTGTCTTTGGGTAGCAATGGTGCTTATTCAGTTCTCATCAGTTTGTGTACAAAACAGATGTCAACCTTGTATTTAATAGCATTCAATCTGCATTATTGCTTAATGTGTTCCGTGAGGAAATAGCCCAGATAATGTCTATTATTTGAATTTGTATTGTTAAGTAAGTTAAAATAAATTTTCCTGAATTTCAAAAACAAGAGAGTGCTGTAGCATTCCGTGAAGATATCTTATACATACATCTTACATACTTTTTAAACCTTTTTTTTTAATTTAAACAAATTACATCTCATGAAGAAGATGAATCTCTACTTCAATTTTACGAGGTTTTGTGTTGTAATGGTCTTAGCGTTCTTGGCG
>JAYTON010000528.1:0-5335 GCA_043747725.1 Saprospiraceae bacterium | reverse complement strand
TTCTAAAATTTTCATTTTTTATCAAATTTATCTATAGCGAGGACTATTGATATGAGCTTATAGGTATGGCGTTGAACACCATACTTCATATTATTTATTTCCTACTTGCAAAGTATATTTTGATTGGGCTGTTGGTTTCAATAGGTCAACATCTAAAGCATCATGGCTTTATGGTGATAATTTTCTATTTGTCTATAATTTGTTATACGTTTTTTAGAACCTTTTTTATTCAATTTTTTAACTAAAACATTACAATGAATCAAAGATTTTTACAAAAAGCTACACTGGGGCTTTCTGTTTTTATCCTATCTACTTGTATAGGACTTACAGGCTTGAATGCCCAAACTAAGTACCGTTCGATAGATGGTACAGGGAACAACTTGACAAATATAAAATGGGGGTCTGCAGGTATTCCTCTTTTTAGAGAAATACCTGCCGAATACGGTCCTTCTGACCCACTTAATGCTTTGGGTGGTGCGAATAGACCTTCTGCTCGACATATCTCAAACAGATTGTCGGACGAAGTTGAGGACATTAAAAACGCAAGAGACATGGCGGGTTTAGCTTATATCTGGGGTCAGTTTTTAGACCACGATATTACCCTGACACCCAGCGGCGGCGAATCCGCACCGATTCCTTTACCTTCTTACGAACCGATTTTCATAAGTCCCATTCCTTTTAGGCGTTCTTTACCGCATCCCGGTACAGGTGTTACAACGCCGCGTGAACAGACCAATGCTCAAACTTCGTGGATAGATGGCTCACAGGTCTATGGTCCATCTGTAGCAACAGCTAATTGGCTCAGAACATTCAAAGATGGTAAACTCAAAGTCTCTGCGGGTAATTTACTGCCTTACAATACCTTGACGGGTGAGTTTGATAGTGCTTTAGACCCTACCGCGCCAAAAATGGATGATGATAACAATCGAACGAAGAAAACCTTTGCAGCAGGTGACCCGCGTGCTGCCGAGCATCCGGGTTTAACGAGCTTGCATACGTTGTTTGTCAGAGAACACAATCGGATTTGCGATGAACTGAAAATCAAAGGCGGCACGGATGAGGAAATTTATCAAACAGCACGCAAAAAGGTAGGTGCACTGATTCAGGTTATCACTTACGGGCAGTGGGTATCTACTTTTGGCATTGAGTTGAGTTCTTATGCGGGCTATAAGCCTTCTGCAAGACCAGATATTTCTAATTTGTTTTCAACCGCTTCATACCGTTGGCATACGATGGTAGAAAACGATGTTATTTTCAGAAATAATGAGTGTAATGGCGTTGGACCTGTTGAGTTGCCTTTAAAAAATGTATTTTTTAATATTGAATTTGTCAAAAAGTTTGATATTGGTATTCTTTTAAAAGGTTTAACGGTTCACCAACAATACGAAACGGACTTGAAGGTTAATAATGGTTTGAGAAACTTTTTATTTGGACAAGGTAGTGGTTTTGATTTAGTCAGTTTGAATATTCAACGGGGGCGCGACCACGGCTTACCGAATTACAATACAGTTAGAAAATTTTATACAGGCTCTGCGGCAACTACTTTTTTAGAAATTGCTTCCAAAAACACCGTCGCCGCAAAAATGCAAGAACTTTTTGGCAACGTTAACAACATTGATTTGTGGCCTGGTTTGTATGCTGAAAGCCTTTTATCGGGTACATCACTAGGCAAAACGGTGGAAGCTATTTTCAAAGTGCAATTGCAAAATTTAAGAGATGGGGATTTTTATTATTTTTTGAATGACCCTGCGCTTTCTGCTGAAGCCAAAACTCTGCAATCCACAACTTTAGGAGATATTATAGCCCGCAATTCAAATGCAGGCAACTTACAAATCAATGTATTTCAACGCAAACATTGTGATAGTAACGGTGACGATTTAAACGATAATGGACAGCCTGTTTGTACAGGAAGTGCGTGTTCTGTTTATTCAACGTGTGGAAGCACCACAGGCATTTCTCTCACACCAGGCACTTATACTTTAGCTCAATTAATAGCCAAAGGCTTAAAAGATAATGACATTTCGCAGATTAACGTCAATATTGGCTTTGCTGTAACGCTTTATGATGGTGATAATTTTACTGGTAAAGCCACTTATTATGCCTCCAATACAGGTTGTTTACCTGTTGGTTTGGACAATACAACCTCTTCTTTGAAAGTAATTTGTCTTAGCAACGATGCTTCAACGGTGAATTGTTCGGGCTTTGGGGGTTCTCTTTTCGATACCTGTTTCATGAGTGGTGTACCGCTTTCTGCTGGTACTTATACGGCTGAACAACTTACAGCTTTTAATATTAAAAGTAAAACAACTTCTGGCATCAGAGTCAATAATGGTTTTACGATTACTTTATACAATGGCGATAATTTCAAAGAGCAATCCATTACGTTTACAGGACCCACCGTTGCTTGTTTACCCACAATATGGAATGATACGACACAATCCGTGAAAGTTACCTGCCTTAGCAATCCTTCATTCGGAATAACCTGTGCTTTGGCGGTAGCAGGAGGCATATTTGATACTTGTGATGTGAGTCTCAAACCACAAGAGGGTATTTCCGTGGGCGTTAATGATTATACAAGCTCTCGCCTTCAAGCAATGGGTATGAAACTCAATGGTATTGTAAAAGTCTCCGTCACCAATGGTTTTGCTTTTACGCTTTATGAACTTGATAATTTTACAGGCAAATCAGTGACCTATACAGGCAAACAGTGTGTACCTCCTGGTTTAGCCAAGCAAATGCGTGCTTTACGCGTATCATGTCTTAGCCCAGCTTTCATAGCATTGGCTACCAAAGAAGAATTTGTCCTCAATGCAGCAGCCGAAGTTAACCGCGCCCGCATACAGTGGATAAGTAATACGGGTTATAAAACAGACTATTACGTCGTTGAGAAATTCAACCCAAACATCGGTGATTTTGAACCCATTGCCACCGAAAACGCCCTTTCATCGGACAAATCGGTGTATTATACGGTCTATGATAATACGCCAAACGAAGGCGATAATATTTACCGTATCAGAATTAACCTACAAGATGGTACGCGACAAATATCTGAAAACAAAGTTGTCAATTTCAGAAATTTAGCCGAAGTAGCTATTTTCCCTAACCCTGCCTATACTGCTTTCAATATTGATTTGACAGATTACAAAGATCAACCTGTAGAAATTACACTCTACAACACGATTGGACAATTGGTTTTAGTACACAAAGTAGCTAAAGTTGAAAATACAATTTTTGAATTAAATGTGGCGAATCAAGAAACTGGAAATTATAGGGTGCGTATTCAGTCGAAAGGCAAACGGGATATTGTTAAATCTGTTGTGATTGCTCGTTAAGTTATAAGTTAATAATTATATTATTTTGGAGCCACCTTCGTTTAGGTGGCTCTTTTTAATATAACATCGCCTCATCTATTATTCTTTCATAAACCTCCCGCCAATTATCAGATTCATTTTTGGATAATGTAGAGTTGTGCCAAAGCGTTGTAAAAGTGCCGCCAACGGCTTTTGTAGCCACTATCAAAGGCTTGGTTTGCTCAATCGCTTCATTGGGTGACAGCTTCAGATACTCCATCAAAGTCACTTCCATCACTTGAAATGGGTTGATTTTAAAATGTGTAACTTGTTCATTTTCAAGGTCATACCAATAGAACGGTGTCGCAATACCTGCTCGGAAGCCAATATCGTCCGCATAGCCCATCGAATAATCCTCTTGAATACCTGCTTGGATAAGGCGGCGATAGGTGTCAGGAAAAGTTAGTTTCAAATAATGTTGACGGCTTCTAATTATTGGGTGATTGCTGGGTTGAGCGATTGAATTTAGCCGAGTTATTTCATTTTTTAATATTGAAAAATCCGCATTAGAAGCATACGATGGATGAATGCCAATATTGTATTTTTTGGATATTCGACGAATCAAGCTTTGCAAATTTTTATTTTCCCAATTAATATTTTTATCAAACTCGCCATAATCGCCCAGCAGCCAAAAGAAAATCGGTGTGTTTATTTTGCTTTCGTATTTTTTATGTAGTTTATCAATGTAGTCAAACGTATACTCAGGATCGTTAGAAATGCTTAAAATAACAGCCAGTCTATTGAAAGCAATTTTAAAATTTAGTTGAAAAAAATCTCTTAACATTCCGCCTATGTTTCTCAAAAAACCCTTGTTTTTAAAAGCCCATGCTTGGTCTATATCGTAGGTGAGTTGGAGCTTGTATTCTGACTTATCAGAGGTTGATTTCAAATAAGGATATTTTTGAATTAAATCATTTTTAAAATTTATAATCCATTGATTTACAATAGGTTGTCGCAAAACATTCAACTTTGAGGCAAAGCTTTGGCTCGCCGAAAAGCGTTGATGACGGTCAAATACTGAGGGGTCGGCGATGTATTCTTCGTATCGCGAAACCATGACAAATATCTTTGAAAAGATGTCAAGCTGATGAAACTCTTTTTCAAAATCACGTTTAATAATTATGTTTTCAAATATTAAGGAATTAAGGGCTTCAATAAAATAACCTTCATCCGAAATTTTCAAATCGCCATATTGCACTTTTGGAAGGGCTGAATCCAAATAAGCCTTTTCATTTTGAGTAAAAAAAATATCCCAACCCAGCGTTTCTGTGAAAACCAGTTGGATAATATATTGTAAGCGGTTGGAATTTTGAGCAGAATAAAAAATTATTTTGTTGGACATACCCCCTCAGTATTGAATGATGAATGATGAATAAGTATGTAAAATAAAATCGTAATACTTTAATTTTCCCTAAATTTAGGTTTATTTTGCTTTTCAATTTTAAAATAAAATAATTTACAATAAAATAAAAATTTTAATGATTAACAATTAATTGAAAAACATGTCTCAGAAAGAAAAAGAAACCAACAATACGAATGCTGCTTCAAACGGTGGTATGGGTATTTTCGGCGATATGACATTGCTCCGCGAAATCATCATGGGACCGAAAATAATTGAATATGAAGAGCGTTTCACGAACACGACAAATCATATCAATGAGAATGAAGAGTCCACCCGTCAGCGTTTAGCAAATCTTGAGCGCGATATGAATGCGCGTTTCGATCGGCTCGAAAAATTATTGGCTCAACATGTGGAAACCATCAATACTCAGATGCACAATATGAGTAAAAATGATAAATCTGATTTGGCTGATATGCTCATTGAAGTGAGTAAAAAATTGAAAGGCAAATAATATATAACTCATAACAAGTGGTCAATCAAAAATCGGATAGTGAAGTACAACTGATGAGCCAACTTCGCGAGATTTTGCTCAAAGAAGATAGAAGCACATTGACAGAATTGCAAGAGATTCTGAACAATAAGT
>JAYTON010000527.1:0-4724 GCA_043747725.1 Saprospiraceae bacterium | reverse complement strand
GTGGACGAAAGCCAATTTAGGTATTCCCGTTTATACAACTCTTCGGAAGAAGCGGATATTTTATTGTTGGGTAATTCTCGAGGCTTAACTTTTTTTCAGCCCGAAATTGAGCGCATTACAGGACATTCAACGTTCAACTTTTCGTACAATGGTATGCCTATGGACTTAGGCAAGGTACTGGTGCAAGACTACCTTGACCATCATAAACCACCCAAGGTTTTGATAATTGATGTCACTATGTGTGATCGTCCACGACCTGAATTGGTAAGGCATTTTAAAACGTACATGCCTTACTCACAACGCTTAGAAACGCTCATTCGGCAATACAATAATAATATCGGCGTAGCGGCAAATCTATTTCATGTTTACAGATATAATTCTGAAGTTTTTCAAAGGAGCTTTTATTACCGCAACAGGACTGATGAAGATTGGCTGCTTGACCGTGTTATTTCACAAAAAATGCTAGAGAAAAAGGAATTCAGCGATCTGAAAATGTTAATGGATACAACCATGATTGACCAGCTAAAACAACTCGTTGACTATACAAAATCAAAGGGTGTAGATGTTAAATTGGTTATTTCGCCTTATTTGCCTCAATTTGCAGAAGCCATAAAACCATATTATTTACAACCACTTAAATCGTATATAGAAACGCATGTCGGATTGCCTTTGCAGGATTACTCAACGGCTCTAACTGAGGTGTCAGAGTTTGGTGATTTCCAACATCCTAATAAAAAAGGGAGCATTAAATATATTGGAATGTTGTATAAAGATGGGAATTTTAATCCCATTACCCCATCAGAAGCAACTTCTGTCGGTTTTATATCAAAGTAATTTTTTTGTTGAAAACATAATAAACCCATTTGGAAAAAATCCTCTATTTTATTCGGACAACTATATTTGTTGTGATTAGTGGTGTACTGATAGGTACTGCCATTAACAAATACGGTATGGTCGCTGGTGTGGGCATGATGGCCTTGCCAATCGGTTTACTGGTCGTGGGCTGGATGTTTAGTACGCCTCAAGTGGGTATTGTTTTAACTATTGTTTTGGGTTTTATTTCCAATGGCATGGCTCGATACGTAGAGGGTGTCCCGTGGGGTTTATTGGTCGATATTTCACTACTCATTGCTTGGCTCTCCTTATTATTTCAAAATTTTCGCTTTACTAATTGGTCGCCGTTGCGTCATGGCGCGATGATTATGACGACTGTTTGGTTTGGATTAATAGTCATAGAACTTATCAATCCCGATGGCAATGGTCCTGAAGCGTGGTTTTATGCTATGCGAACAGTTGGTTTTTATCAAATTCTACTTTTCGGATTAATTTTTATGTGTTGGCGGGATGTAAAGTACTTGGATTTTTTTCTCAAAATCACCTTCTGGTTTTCCATTATTGGTACTGTATGGGGTTTAAGGCAGAATATTTTTGGCGTTGATGCCGCTGAATATAGGTGGTTGTATGTAGGAGGATATGCTGCACAGCATGTTCTTTTTGGGGTGTTAAGAGTTTTTTCATTTTACAGTGATGCAGGGCAATTTGGAGCATCTCAGGCAATGTTTGCTATCATGGGCGGTCTGTTGGCAATGTCGCCTGAATTAAAAAATAAAGAACGTTTTTTTTACGGTATAGGTGGGCTTTTATCACTCGTTGGGTTTGGTATTTCAGGTACTCGGGGCGCCATTGCAGTCATTGGCGCAGGTGCTATCATGTACATTTTTTTGAGTAAAAATATTAAAATAATGGTTGTTGGAGGCATTATTTTTTTGGGAGCCTATTCTTTTTTGAAATTTACGACCATCTTACAAAATGTTGAGCAAATACGCCGCATGAGAACCTCCTTGAATTCAGACGATGCTTCACTCCTTGTTCGGCTTGATAATCAAAAAAAATTCGCCAGTTATCTTAGATCAAGACCGATAGGTGGTGGCGTGGGTACGGCTGGTTTTTGGGGAAGTAAATTTGGTCCTTATAAAGTGCCTGCCCAAATTGCTACTGACAGCCATTATGTGCGGATATGGGCTGAAACAGGTATAGTGGGTATTTGCCTTCATTTATTTATGTTTGGTTATTTTTTAGGGCAAGGTGGTTATATTATTTGGCATCTCCGGAATATGAATTTGAAAATTAAAATAGCTGCTTTATACTGCGGTACAGCCGGCGTTTTAGCAGCCAATTATGGCAATCAAATAACGAGTCAAACACCTACGGGTATTTTAATAAGTATCGGCATTCCGCTGATTATGATGGCACCTTTATTTGAAAAACAATTAGAAGAACGGGCTCAAAATGATAATTCAATTACCTCTTAATTTCTAATTTCTAATTTCTACTCAAAAAAACCCAAATACTGAGGGGGTAAATAGTTGTTGGCTATTAATTATTAGTTATTGGTTAAAAAAACCAATAACTAATAATTAATAACCAACAACCCACTAATCAATAGATTTTTTCAGGCGCGCGATAATTTTTTTTGTTTTTATACCAATCTTTATATTGTACACCATTGCTCTCTGCCCATTGATTGAACTTCAAAAATGCTTTATTGACTGCTATTTTCTCTATTGGGTAGTTAAACACTTGAGTAATATTAATAGCCCAAGGTAATAGCTTTTTAGTTTGATAATATCTACCATTCCCTGTGTTATCATCTGCCGTTTTAAAATAAGCGGTATTCGCTAAAGAAGTAGGCGTTTTACCAGGAAGATGTACCTCGCGTCCTCTCTCACGATTGACATATATAAACGGATTATAAGGCGCACTCCCTAAAACAGATTTCTCAATCGGCTCTGAAAAATTAATAACTAAACGAATGGTATCATATTTTACTAATGCTTTATCTTTTTCGGTATTCACAAAGCCGCCGCCTGGAGTACTCATTAAATTATAACCATTATCCAAGGCTATAATGACAGCTCTATTTTGACCAGCTTCTGTGCCATTGCCTGAAATATTGACGATATTCTCTTTTATTTTCATGCCTGTAGCAGAAGCCACTTTACTGGGCGCAATTGGTAACTCAAATCCGAATCCATTGCGATAGCTCGCACCCATTGCTTTTAAAATAAGGGTTGCTCTCAATTGAGTAACTTTGTGAGCAGCATTGGATCTTTCCTCAAAATTGTAATTAATAACCATATCATTCATATCATAATCCCCTTTAGAAGGAAAAGCATCTTCAAATGCCAATGTACCATATTCATTAGCCGAAGGACCATGGCTTACAAAAGCATAAGACGGGTCATTGGGCGCAGCATCTTCTGTATCAGGAATACCATCATGATCTGTATCAGGAGCATGGTTCGATGTATGCGCTATATTATTTGTTTCGATAGCAGAAAATGAATTTGTCGTCACATAAAAAATCGCATCATTAAAGTCATTGTCACCATTAGGACGATTTAAGTCTTCAAAGCCCATCAAGATAAGCTCACGAGCAGGATCAGCCAATAATGCCATATGATTTCTGTAAGAAGCTGTAGTAAAAGTATTGAAATTGCGGTTAGAGTAGCGTATTGGTAAATCAGAAGACCTCTCTGATACGACATTTTGAGGCGTTGTCCAACCATCTGGCACTAAAAACCAGCCAATAGTTGTACCTGCTGGAAAACTACCTAAAAGCACTTTATCGCCTGTATGTAAACCACCACCGCTATTGTAAAAAGAGACATTGGGGAATATAACTTTGAGGTTAGTAATTGCGGCCGCAGAAGTAGGCGGATTATTCGTAGGATAAGAGAAATAACCCAATGAATTTCTATAACCTGCCGCTTCATGAACGAATGTTACCCATACTGAGGCAGAATCTTTCAATACAATATTGGTTTGTATATTATTTGCAATATATTCAGGATGAAAAGATGGAACAGGCTGATTCTCAGGTAATGAGGCATTTATCATATTCAGAACATCTTGACTCACTACATCACCTTTTGGCAATAAATAGAGTGGAACGCCTTGAGAATTATATCTGCCCATATAGTTGAAAGTAGAATTTATACTACTCCCACCGCCACCAGAACCACCTTTTTCGTCATCGCTAACCAGACCGTTGCGTTTGGTATTTTCTCCACCGATGTTAATTGATATATTATCAGATTGAACGCTGACAGTTTGATATTGAGGTAAACCAATATAATCTGTCAAAACTATCAATCTATCAATATTAGCGGTAACATTCAGTTTCGTTTGGAATACCCCCTCAGTATTTGTCTGAGCTGACATCAAAAAAATACTGTCTTGACCGTCTTTTTCAATAGCATAAAGTTTGAAAGGAACGTTTATAAGCCTTTTGCCTGCATTATCGCTGGCAGTGATATCCACATCAATATCTTGGCTGGTTTTAAAAGTAAAATCAGAAGGGATAGTCAATTGCTCCATCGTCTTTTCTGATACATCAATGACTGCTGTGTTGTTATCAGGAATGTCGAAAGGCTTACATGCTCCAAAAACAGCGAGAGAAATAAAAAACAATACTTTTTTCATGTTAAATGGGATGAATTTTGTTATAAATTTTATAAAAAAAAGTTTGAAAAGTTTTTAACGTTGTTCATTTGTTGGGGTGAATCTTAAAATTGATTGTATTCGTCGGAATTAGACATTTTCCTGTTGCAAAGCAGCAACGGGTGTTTTAAATAAAATCCACAAATCAAGTTTAAAAGAGTATGATTGAGCATATTCAACATCTAATCGTTTTCGGCTCTCAGCACTAATGTCCGACTTCC
>JAYTON010000526.1:0-3916 GCA_043747725.1 Saprospiraceae bacterium | reverse complement strand
TTTTGAGTGGGTATATTGAGCTTATTCGAGGTAATTAGTTGAAAATCTATTGAGACACAAGTTTCCTAAATTCGCATTTGGAAACTTTATAACAATTTTGTAAAGTTTTAAAAATCACTATGTTTACAGGCATCATAGAATCACTCGGCAGAGTTGAAAAAATTGAAAAAGAGGGCACCAATGTTCATTTCACTATAGCATCTGCTGTTTCAAACGACTTGAAAATAGACCAAAGTTTGGCGCATAATGGCGTTTGTCTGACGGTTGTAAAACAGACCCCTCAGTATCACACGGTTACAGCTATTGATGAAACGCTCAAAAAAACCAATTTAAATGATTGGAAAGTGGGCGATAGCGTGAATCTCGAAAGAGCCATATCCGCTCAAGCCCGTTTAGATGGGCACATCGTGCAAGGGCATGTGGATATGACAGGCGTTTGCATCGGTATCGACAATCAAAATGGTTCGTGGCTTTTTACTTTTCAATATGAGCCGACCCCTCAGTATATTGTCGTTGATAAAGGCTCTATTTGCATCAATGGCGTGAGTCTGACGGTTGTCAATCCTATAAAAAATACATTTTCAGTAGCCATTATTCCATATACCTACGAACATACGACTTTTCACGCCTTGAAAATAGGTGATAAGATTAATCTTGAATTTGATGTGATTGGCAAATATATATTAAAATACTTTGAGGCGTATAAAGATGTGATTTTGAAAATGTAGAAAGTTATTGGTTGATGAGTTATTGAGTTATGAGTTGACAGTTTGAAAAGTGAAAATGCCGATAAATTAAGCTGATTTGTCGGCATTTTCACTTTTATACTGCGGGGGTATCATATTTTTCATTTTTCACTATTTATTTTTCACTTCCGCCTCATATTCCTCTACAACTTTCTTTTTCCACTGCGATTTTTTTCTGAAATACTTGGGATGAATGACTAATAGCCCGAAAGACTCGGTGTGTTCTTTCGTTTGCTTTGCGTGATGTGAACCATGCGCGCGGAGGATAGCACGGGAGTAAGCATTGTCCAAAAGTTTGAACCAATTGAAACGGCGATGAATATAAACGTCATGAATGAGGAAATAAATCAAGCCATAAATAGAAATGCCGATGCCGATAAAGAAAACCCACCACGTTTGAGTAGCCGAACCATAGATATAACAAGATGCACTCGGCACAGCATACACAAGGAAAAATCGGTCATTTTTTTCAAAAAAACCTTCTTTTTGGTGGCGGGGTAGGTGATGGTCTTCATGCCATTGCCAAAGGAACCCGTGCATCACGAATTTATGTGTAAACCAAGCCATGAACTCCATGCCAACGACGCCCGATAGCGTTACGAGTGTATAAAATAACCAATTAGCCATTTTTTTTTAGATATTAGATTGATAGACAATAGATTTTAAATATTTATAACTACTTAGCCCCCCTGCCCCCAAAGGGGGAGTTCCACCCGAAAAGTGTTAAAACGTTCATTTTTTGAACAAATTTAGCATGCTTCTTAGGCGTTCCCCCTTTGGGGGTTAGGGGGCTAAATAGTTTTTAAAATTTATAACTGAGAATCCAAAAAAATAGGAACTGTGCTATTAACAACGAGACGGCAACTTTGTTTTTAACCGATTTATTTAAAATGAAAAATAATAACTGTAAAGAAAAAGCTGTCAAAAACCAACCGATATAGTTTTGCATCGGTATTGTATCGTCCTGCCAAGACCACATGTCTGTCTTCATGGCGATGGGTTCTATCAGCACATCAAGGCTGACCATGAGGGTAGAAGCGAGGAGGGCTTTCAAAATAATGCTCCCTTTTTCGGCCGTAAAATGACTCACTAAAACTGCCGAACAGTAAGCAATGAGCAACCAATTGACGCCGATACTGAGGGGGGTGTCTTTGAATTTCAAACCAAGTGTTTCGCCATATTGATAGTTGCCGAAAATTTGACCCGTTTCAACGCCTTTCATTTCTACAATAAATCCGACTAATGGGCAAATAATGCAAAACAAGACCATTTCCCAATCCCATCGAGGATGAAAAATGAGGACGACAATGAGCGAAATAATCAAATTAATAGGTGTCAATTTGGCAAAATTAGGATGTATTTTGAATATAAAACCTGAAATGCCGACTAGGTATAAAATGCTCAAAATAGCGATGGCTGCTTTTTCAGAGCGTTTATATTCTTCAAGGGATGAATGAGGAAGTGGTATCAAGGAGATATTGTCCATTTTTATTGCATCAATAATTAAATCATGGTTTTTATAAAATTAAAAAAGTCTCAATTTACAGTAAAGATAAATTGAGACTTTTAAGAAATATTAAAAAAAATTATTTTTTAAACTTCCTTGTGGTTTTTTTATTTTTAGTCTTGAAGGTATTACCCCCTGTATCATTATTGCCTGTCTGCCCACCATTGCGTGTCATAGCACAACGGAAACCCAGTTTGCTATCAGATTTATCTTCGTCTTTGAAACGACGAGTACCTGGAGACAACCAATAAGCTCTATCAGCCCATGAGCCGCCTTTGATAACGCGAGCTTTATCACTAATTAAAGTCTTTTTACCATAATCATACATGGGTTGGTCTGCAAAGTATTTTGATTCTTTATCACCATCCATATAGTCATATAGTTTCGCTTTTTTATAGTTGTCGCGATTCGCTACTTCATCGTCTTTCACGTCGCGGTAACGCATACGACCCAAGCTATCTCTTTCAACCGGCTTACCGTTTTCGTCTAACACTTTTGTTTGGAAAGCATTACCACGGAAAGGATTCAAATCTTGATTGTCAGCATCACGCAAAGACAAACTTGTCATTGGGCGATAAATATCCATGACCCATTCGTTAACGTTACCTGCCATATTATATAAACCGAAATCGTTTGGCATATAAGTACGAACTGGTGCAGGTTGCGAAGCATGGTCATTCAAATTGCCAGCCATACCCATATAGTCACCTGCTCCACGCTTAAAGTTAGCTAAGATATCGCCTTGATTTTTATCATGGCGTTGGTAGCGAACAGTGTTGCCATTCCAAGGATAAATACGGCGGTCAGTGATGCGTTCGTCTTGAGTAGAAGCCATATTGCCTTGCAAACCAAGTGCAGCATATTCCCATTCCGCTTCGGTTGGGAGACGATATGAAGGCAACATAATACCATCTTCATAACGGACTTGACGCTCAGTGCCTGTGCGAAGGTCTTTCAAATTTTTGCGAACACTCCCTTGATATTGACCTGCTAAATACGTCTCGGTTGTAAATACCGTTTCGTTTTTTTGCTCCAAGTCAGGATTTAGGATACCTCTTTCAATGAGAATCATCTCATTCACGCGGTCAGTACGCCATTTGCAATACTCATTGGCTTGCAACCAGTTTACACCAACCACAGGATAATTGTCATAAGAAGGATGGCGGAAGTAGTTTTCAACGAAAGGCTCGTTGTAAGATAATTCTTCGCGCCAAACGAGTGTATCGGGCAAAGCCTTCTGAATCACTTCAGGATATTGCGCGCCATACACTTGCTCAAGCCAGTAAAGGTACTCGCGATAATCAATATTAGCTACCTCGGTTTCATCCATATAAAAAGATGAAACTGTAACACGACGTGGAACGTTGTTCCACTCAAATGTTACGTCTTGCTCGGTCAAACCCATGTTGAAAGTACCACCTTCAACAAGTACGAGGTTCGGACCTGTTGCTTGACCTTCGTAGTTCTTCTTTTCGAAGCCCCCCCATTTTGGGTCGTTATAGTTCCAACCGGTAGTGGAACTTTTGTCTTTTTTACGGCATGATGTCGTGAGTGTGATTGAAACACATAACATCAGCAAGAAGCCTAATTTAAGGAGTTTTGTCATCGTTGAATGAAACGTTTTTTAAATTGAACGCGCAAATATACTTATTTTGTTAAATCT
>JAYTON010000525.1:0-6992 GCA_043747725.1 Saprospiraceae bacterium | reverse complement strand
TAAATCTACTCTAATTTTATAGTCACTAAACCAATCATTTTGTGGCGGAAATTCAGATTTTAATAAAGCATAGTCATGTGTTTTGCCGATATAACAAGGACTCAAATAATGAATGTATTTATCTTTGGTCGCAATCATCATCGTTTTGACAGTATGCCCTTTTTTTTGCCTAAATAGTTAGAATAGTTGTCTTTCTGTTCTTCTTGTTCTTGAGGTCTTTGAGTCCTTTGCTCTGTAACATTACCAATCATATACCGCATATGTTGGAGCAGTATCTTTTTTGTTGACGATGGCAAGAAGATAAAAAAGTATAAAACTGATAAATTCCATGCCCGATACTGAAAACATATAGGCAAAGTCTTCGAATTTAGACTTAGCAATCATATTACAATAACTCATCCGCATCACTAAATACATAGATATCATA
Source organism: Saprospiraceae bacterium (assembly GCA_043747725.1). Taxonomy (GTDB): domain Bacteria; phylum Bacteroidota; class Bacteroidia; order Chitinophagales; family Saprospiraceae; genus JAAFJT01. Next base: position 6,565 of record JAYTON010000525.1, on the reverse strand, counting down.
ATAAGTGGAGCCGTTATGTAGGATAATTTCCCAATAAGCCTATGTACTTTATACTTGCCCAAGTGAATTAGAAGCGGTTGCACAACCAACATGAGCATTCACGAAACCAATAATGCTGCATGAATGTGAATCAGCCAATTGAATTCTTTGAACTTTGGAAAATACTGCAAATAGGTTGGGTGAAAGCCTATTTGCAACAGTATAAATAGTATTCCCATTACCATAATGATGGCTTTGGTATTGATGGGTGCAGGTGGATTTGTTATTTCTTGTTTCACTTTTTGCTTCTTTTTGATTAAAAAATTGAGAAAATACTGAGGGGTGTTATTTTTTGTATAAACTCAATCCCTATAATTCAAGGCTGGTTTTCTATCGCCAAGTAAAGCCTTGTATTGGTAGTCCCCTTTTGTTTGTATAAATTCTTCTTTTGCTTTTTTTATTAATGCAGGGTTTGTAAACAAATCAATGGCTGTAAATGCCAATGTTTTTGCAGCCACCATCATTCCTTTTATACCAATATCAGTACCGCCAGAGGCTACCGCTTGCCAGCTATGCGCACTCGTGCCTGGCACCCATGTAGCCGTTTCTACACCGACTGTTGGCACTGAATAGCTTACATCTCCTACATCTGTTGAGCCTTGGTTTTTTTCGATGTGTATAGCTTTTACTATAGCTGCGGAATCTATTGCGGTAGCCTTGCCTAAAAAACTTGATTGTATTTTTTTAGCGAAAATGTTTTCTTCGGCTGTGTATGTTACGCCACCTACTTTTTCCAAATTGGTTTGCAAATTTAATGCAAGTGTTTTATTAATGAGTAGGTCGTGTGTACCGCCAATTATTTCGTAATCCATTTTTGTTTCTGTACCAAGGGCTGCACCTTCCGCCGCTTTTACAATTCTCTCAAAAATGGATACTGCCATCGTTTTATCAGGATGTCTGACATAATAATATACCTCCGCAAATTCAGGCACTACGTTAGGTGCTTTACCGCCATTCGTAATCACATAATGAATTCGGGTTTCTTGTGGAATATGTTCTCTCATCATGTTCACCATATTATCCATTGCCTCAACCGCATCTAATGCCGAACGCCCTTGCTCTGGCGACATAGATGCATGTGATGCAATACCATAAAATCTAAACTTGGCAGATTTATTAGCCAATGCACTGGTGTACATGACTGAATTATTATCGCTTGCATGCCAATGAAGCACAATATCTACATTTTTGAACAACCCTTCCCGAACCATATATACCTTTCCGCTTCCACCTTCTTCGGCTGGGCAACCAAATACTTTGATAGTACCCTTTAATTTGCCTGTTTCCAATAATTTTTTGATAGCAATACCAGCAGCTACTGAACCAGTACCAAATAAATGATGACCGCAGGCATGAGCACTATTTTTATTTGGAATAGCGGTTTTGGTTGGAGAGTTGTCTTGTGATATGCCTGGTAATGCATCATACTCTGCCAATATAGCAATGACAGGTGAACCGCTCCCATAAGTAGCTACAAATGCAGTGGGCATACCGGCTACACCCGCATCTATTGCAAAGCCATTGTCCTTTAATGTATTTTGTAACAATGCAGAACTTTTATTCTCTTTATATCCCAATTCTGCATAACCCCAAATACTGAATGCCATTTTTTTATACGCATCATAACCAGATTGTATGGTTGTTGCTGTTTCATTTTTTAAGGCATCATTTGCTTTGGTACTACTGTTATTTTGTGCCAAAAGGGGAAAAGAAAATACATTTATCAGTGCGATAAATAGGAGGATTGTTTTTTTATTTTTCATTTTTAAAAATTGTTTTATTGTTTAAAAATAGAGAAAATACTGAGGGGGTATAACAATTTGAAAACCTGTTTGCAAAACCGACCAATTCATCAATGCTTCGTTTCCAAATAATGATTTTTCAAAATATCTTCACCAAAATCATTGCCTTTTTCTCTCAAAATAGCGTGGATATGATTGCCATCGTTTTGAAAACCTACATTATCATATTCAATTAAAAAATCAGGTCCATTGATGATGTAATAATGTGGTTTGTTGGTTTCAAGACTGCCCACCCAAGCAAAATAGATTTTTTCAATCCCAGATTTCATTATTTTCTCCGTCAATTGATGCGCTTTTTGGTGTTCAAAATTATGTGTATATTCCTCAATTAGTAATTTCAAGAGCGTTTTTTGTAATTCATCAAACTGCCCAGCGGCAATGCCATAGTAATTCGTAATGCGTTGATTGCCTTGTGGCGAAGTGATGATGTCTTTTGGAACAGTTTGTTTGAGAATAGCAACCGATTTTTGAGCATCCGTTAAGGCATTTATAAGCATAAAACCATAATCTTCTTCTTTACTCAACACTCGAAAACCTGCATATTTGGCGGATTTTACTTCCGACGGGTCTGTGCCAATAAAATAAGGCGACATGGATATATTTTCACCATCTGTCGTAAGGCTCAAAGCCATGTGATGCCCACCGAAATTAATACCCCAAGCGGCTTTGGCTTCGGGTTTACCCCAAATGGAAATGTAATAATTGCCATGTGCCCATTTTAAATCTTGCGTCATTTTAAGGGTTTTTTGATCTATTTTCCCATCATTAAAAGCCTGTTGATACAGCGTATTCAAAATATCATCCAATTGCATGATGCTGGTGGTTTTGAGGTAGCCCTGCGAACTAAGCATGGCTGAAAGCACCCGATGAAATGCCATGCGACTTTTGTCAGACAACGAACCGTATTGAATGCCCGGGCGAGGCACCATCCCTACGGGCAAGTTCGTCCATTTATAACGAAGCGAATCTTTGAAATCATAGACGGTCTTTTTCATCTCATCCGCATTGAGCGTGTTGAGAAATTGATTGGTGGATTCAATCATTAACTTAGTTGATTGTGCCAAACCAATAAAAGGGAGTAGCACAAACAGGATAAAAATTTTAATTATTTTCATTTTAAAATTTCATTTGTTGTTTAAAAAATAGAGAAAATACTGAGGGATGTTTTTTTTAGAATTAGGATTTACCCGATTTGAAAGGATTTTAAAACTTCCCCTTTTTATCCACATATTGCCATGCGTCGCTTGTCCAAACGCTGTGTTCGCCATCTTTGATGGTTTTACATTTATTGCTGACCTTCGCTTTGCCGTTTTCAAAAGGAAAAGCACAATCATACTGAGGGGTAATGACAATCGCATATGTCTTGGCATCTGCATAGCCGATTTTACCATTTTTTACAACTCTTATCAAACCTTCGGAAGGATTATCGGGTCCATTATCGTAAGGAAATACATCGTAAAGGATCGTTTTTTTACTGTCCATAATCACCCATTTACCATTTGTGGTTTGTGTCATGGTCAGCGGGGAGGCTTTGGCTTTATTGGCAGCTTCTAATTTAGATACAAACAACAGACCTTCGTTAAAACCAGGCTGTGGCTCTATGCCCCAATCGTCGAAAGCTTGATATTTACTGGAAATAGTATTGCCTGATTTGGACATGAGCAATTTTGAAAATGCCGTCATTTGCTTATCCACTTCTGGAATATTATTATTGTTATAAGCTCCATTCAAAGTAGCCAAGAAGATTTTTCTGCCTTTGAAACTCTCTCGATTTTGCCCTATTTTATTGGCTAATCCCTTGAAATAGTCATTGTTTTTTTCGTACCATTGCTTACTCGCAGCGATATAGCCATTGAATAATGTCGGTTTATTCAGAAAAGCATACAGCGTCAATGAACCCGATAGCGACCTGCCATACAATATCTTTTGCCCATTCACGCGGTACTTTTTAGTGATAGCGGGTAGCAATTCTTTCTCTAAATAGGAGAGGATTTTATCAGATTTCGCTTTGTCGGGCATTCTGTCTATATTCTCATCGTTGATGTCTACGCCCACTACAATCATTTCTAATGTGTTTTTATCATCATGAAGTTTTTGAGACATTGTGGCTATTTCCTCCACCGTTTTATCCATGCCATTTAAAAAATACAAGACTGGGTAGGTCTTTTTAGATGCCTCATAATTATCAGGCAAACGCACCATGAGTTTGACATCTTTTTTCAAAATAGTAGAAGGGGCAGTGCTCTTCTTTACTTTGGAAAAGTCTTGAGCCAATACGCTTTTTGAGTGGATAACGCCCAAACTAAGCAATAATAGCAGGTGATTTTTAAATACTGTTTTCATTTTTTAAATAGATTTTTTAATTAAAAAAATAAGGGAAATGTCATTGCGAAGTATGTGGCAACTGAGGGGGGTGCTGTGTTTTAGTAATACAAACCTACTATCAAAAATACCGCACTCATGATGAACAACACTATCAAAGGCGGAATAATGAACTTCATCCATACTTTCAGACTGACATTCACCAATGCCAATGTTGGTAAAATTAAGCCTGTGGGTGTGATAAAAAACATGAGATTCATGCCGTACATATAGGCATTGACGACCTCTCTGCCGGGTATATTAACCATGATTGCCAAAGCTCCTATAATCGGCATAGTAAGTACAGCCATGCCGGAGCTTGAACTGATAAAAAAGGTAAAACCAAAATAAAAAACAAGTAAAAGCAATATTAAAAGCACCGGCGACATACCTTGCGCCATGATGGATGTGTAGTAAAGTATGGAATCGCTTACTTTTCCTTCATTCAAAATAATGGTTACGCCCCGCGCCACGCCGATTACAAACGCCACCGATAGCATACTTTGCGCTCCATTGATGAACTCATCCATAAATGTTTTTTCACTCATGCGCGTCACGATTGCTAAAAGAATGGATGAACCAAGGAAAAGCGCCGACATTTCTGTTGTCCACCAACTCAAAACAACGACTCCAAAGATCATAGTAACAAATGTGAGCAGGTAAATAACGAGCAATAGTTTGGTTTTTAAATCCAGTTTTTTAAAAATTGAATCTTCATTGAATGCAAGCGCATAGGGTGATTTTACAACACCATCTATTTTTAAAACAAGTGAAGCCGATGGGTCTTTTTTTACCTTAGCCGCATATTTTAAAATATACCACGTTAAAAAAGATGTGGCTATTAAAAAAAAGATGGCGCGGCTATAAATCCCGTCCATCCAATTAATACCGGCTGCATTTGAAGCAATTATAACAGTAAACGGGTTTGAAAGTGCCGCAATACCTCCGACATAAGTGCCGCCAAAAATAACAGCCAAGGGCACCAATAAATCATAACCCGCTGATATAAAAAGTGGCACCAATATAGGATAAAAAATAAGGGATTCTTCCTCCAAACCATAAGATGCCCGCAAGGTGGCAAATGTAAAAATAAGGATAGCAATGAGTAGTGGTTCGCGCCCTCTCATGCTGTATGAAAGATAGGAAATTCCTTTAAACATCGCCCCTGTTTCATTAAAAACAAACATAAATCCGCCTATCAAAAGGACGAATAAAATAATGTCTATGCTATCTATAATGCCTTTGAGCGGTGCTTGAATGATGCTGATAAATCCCTGTGGATTAGATGCTGACTTTTGATAAGTATCTGGTATGGATACCGGTTTTCGAATATCGCCGTTGATAAACTTTTGAATCGGAATTTTGACTGAAAGGCTATCCAATGTCCTTTGGGTTAAAGGTAAATTAATAGAACCCGATGTTGATTCTAAAACGAAAGTATCCCCTTTAACCGACAGCTTATTGTATTGCCCCGAAGGAATCAGCCAAGTGCAAATGGCTGATAATACAATAACCACCATCAACATGGTAATAGGGCTTGGGAGTGTTTTTTTCATTTTTACTTTTAAATTTGTTAGTCTAATAAAATACTGAGGGGTTCAAAACACATAAAATTTTTCACCATTGCTGGCTTTTTAAGACCAACAACGGTGAAATACATCAATCTAATTCATTGTACAAAGGGTACAATTCTGCTTCTGCAGTGATGCCATGTTTCGCTGCAGCAGGCACCATGATAGCACCGAAGTTGCTAAATTCCTCGGCTGATGTCCAAATATCAACTACCAATATTTCGTCGTCTTTAATCGAGGCGAAATGATGGGGTCTGGCTTTCAGTTTCAGTTGTCCTGCATCTGTTAGATCTTTCAATAAAGCGTCATATTGGTGGGTTGTTGCGCCTATTAAGTGGACTACGGCTAATATTTTTGACATTTTTCAGTGGTTTTAAAAAATTATTGCCTACTCTGGACGGTTTTCGGCTGTCCCGTTTTTTATTTTTAAATGCAAGCTTCGCATTGAGCAAAGCCTGCATTTGGATAAGTTTTAAAATGGCAATATTCAAGATTTTATTTACGCCAAAGCTTATTTCGAACTCAAATCTTTACGCATAAAAAGCAATTCACTCCAGCTTTCCTCAATAAACGCTGCACCATTTTTTAGGTATTGGGCATAAGAACCTGCTCCGTTTACCGCTTCATAAGTAACTTTAAATGGTTTACGAAAATCAATGGCTTTTTCTTTTAAGCCTTGCTTATACCTTGTAGTAAGGGTGTATTGTGCAGGTCCCGAAGAATTACTTGCATAAACAGCTACTGTTACGCCTCCTGCTGCCCAAGTTTTTTTCATTTTCTTAATCATATTTA
>JAYTON010000524.1:0-3503 GCA_043747725.1 Saprospiraceae bacterium | reverse complement strand
CGATTTAGCTCAGCAAAAACTCGCAAGGCATTATTGCAATGTGTATAATAATTACTAAATTTTATGTCAATGAACTTTTTTGAAAGACTACTGAGGGGTGTTAAAATTTTAGAATTAAAAAAATTATCGACCATAAAACTGCTCATAAAATTTTCTATATTCATCGAGACTTTTTAATCGCAATATTTCCCGATAATTATCTTGAGTGACGGCGAAGACTTCATACTTCATGCCTTTAATAAAATCAGCAGCATTTCTTTTGACCCCCTCAGTATAGACGAAGGAATTGGCTTTATCTTTCATCCTTCTGACCACCAATATCGGAATTTCGGAATCAGTGCTCAAGACGATGCTTGATATTTTGAGGTCTTCCAAACGATGGTATTTAGAATTGTAATCAGATACCGCTACTTTGGCGTCTTCTACCGCCGCATCTTTTGGCAATACAATGATGATATAGTGAAATTTATCATCTTCTGGTTTGAAAGTAGCCCCACCAGATGTTCCCTCTACAGTATTTTTAGGTGCTTCAGTGACAGGCGCACCAAATTCGAGAATGCGGAGGATTTCTTTAGCGCGTTTCTCTTCAGGCGTTTCTGCAAACTTTGCAATCACGTCTTTCAACGCTACTATATAACCCTCGCGACCTTTTAAATGACCAATGCACAAGGCATTGAGCAAAGAAAATTTAGCTTTCAATGGATTATTGATGCCAAAAGTGGTTTCCGATTTGGCTATGCGGTCGCTTGCTTTTTGATACTCCCCATCTTTAAACAAGGCGTAAGTAATGGCATAAAATGATTCAACCGATTGACCATCTTTATTTTTAAAGGCATCAGGATTTTTCAAAATCTGAGCATAATTGGAAGTCGGATATTTTGCTTGCAATTTATCGTAATACTCTGTTGCTTTGGGCTTATTGCCTAAATCAGTATAAACTAAATAGAGATAATACCAATCATCCATCTCATGTTTTGTAGTAGGGAAACGGCTGAGGTCTTGCTCCAATGCTTCAACTGATTTTTTCTCGTTTTTTAATTTATCGTGGTATAAAGTACCCAATTGGAACAGGGCATCATCAATTTTTAACTTAGCAGCTTCAATATCAGCAGTCGATTTAGGCACATCTTTCAATATTTCAGCAACTTCACGTTCAGTGATGTCAGTAGAAATATTTTCTGTATTAGCAATATCCCCATTACTGCTTTTTTTATTACTGCGCCACCAGTTATCTTCCAATTTGCGTTCGGTACCCCATTTTTTCTCGAACTCTTTTTTACCTTTTTTGACAGCATCTAAATTGTATGCAAAAAAGCTACTTTTATTAAGATTCGCTGGAATATCTGCTCCTACACCGCTGTTTTTTATAGCTGGTAACTGAGGGGTAGATTTAGCGATGCGCTCTTTTTTAATATTGGCTGCAAGAGTGCGTTTCTCTTTATCTGATAGACTTCCTACGCGGATCAAACTATCTTCAAGGGTTACGATCTGGATATTACGAGCAATTTCTACAAGATTTTTAGAATAATTTTCCACTTCTGATTTGCGGCTGTCAGTGGTAACCATCACTTGCAAAGTGCTATCATAATACGCTTTTGCTTCTACATATTTTTCAGATTCATACTGTAATTTGGCTAATAAATAATAGGCTTCAGCTTTTTGCTGATTGTTTCTGCCACCTGAGTTGAGGGCTTCTTTTAGGTAAGCGATGGCTTCGGGGCGTTGGTTATTTTTCAAAGCAATTTGAGCCAATGCGAAGTAAATTTGGTCACCATATTCTCTATTTTTAAAATCTTTCGACATTTTTTTGAGCATGGCAATGGTATTTTCAGCCGCTGTGCTGCTATTGAGCGCCATATTTAGGCGGGCGTTGAACTCCATTTCATATACGGGGTTGTAATCCAATACTTTATCAAACATGACATAAGCTTTTTCATTGTTACCCAATGTTTGATAAACTTGTGCTAAAATGAAAGCCAACCGCGCTTTTTCTCGTTTTTTCTTAGTCAATTTTAAGGCACCCTCAAGAGCTGGAATGGCTGCTTCATAGTTGTTTTGTTTGAGTAACAAATGGGCTTTTGCAGTAGCTGCTTGAGCACGAATATCTTTAAATGATTTAGGATTTTTTTCAATATCATCTAAAAGAATACCTGCTTCATCAAAATTCTGGCGCTCAATATGCGTACGTGCTAACCAAACCACACCCTCTTGATAACAAGGGCGGTGTTTGAGAAAATACTTATCAGGCTTCCCTCTTTTCTTAGTCACTTTCACATTGTCCTCCATTTTAATAACAGGCGTAGAATTCATACCAGTTTTCACTGCACCTATTTTATTGGGCGTTGGTTCTTTTGCAGGTGGTGTTTTTTCTACAATGGCATCCCCCTCAGTATCTTTCTGATTATTTTTATTTTTTCCTTGTTTGAGTGCCTCTTTGCGCTTGCGCTCATTTTCTATGCGGCGTTCGTCATTGGCTTTGCGGCGCGCTTCGTTGCGGTCGGCGAGGGATTCCTTTTTATTTTCACGTTCCTTTTTAGCCAATTCATACGCTTTTTTACGCTCTTCTACTTTTTCTTTATTGCGTTTTTCAAGGTCTTCTTTTTCCTTTTTGGTTTTTTCTTCTTTGTCTTTTTGGGCTTGTTCTGTTGCTACTTTACGGGCTTTTTCTTTTTCGTCTCTTTCTTCTTTTTTCAGTTTGGCGGCATCTTTTCGCGCCTCGGCTTTTTCTTTATGCATTTCTTCTTGTGCTTTCTTTCTATCTTTTGAACTCATTTTTGATTTCAAAGAAGGATTGTAAACATCTACAAGATACTGAAATGACTCTTCAGCCGCTTTATAGTCATGCTTCAAATGCTGGGCTTTTCCCAACATCAGATAGCTGTCGTCAGTCCAATGACTTGGGCGATGAAAAGTGGCAGCAACCGCTACTTTTTCAATCGCTTTATCCAAATCAGGGGATACTGATTGAAAATTATCAACCGCTACGTAGGGATAGACATCTAAAATCTTATTATAATTATCTTGATGTTGCAAGGCTAATTTTTCGGTAGCATCTTTTACCAACACGTCGGCGTTGAAAAAACCATTGTACTTGGCGGTGAGGTTGTGCATAAAAAGTTTAAAGCCTTTGGCATCGTCCTTTTTGCGCTGCGTAACGCAAGCACTGATGACGGAAACAGCTAAAATCAATAGCAAGGTTTTATAAATATGTCTCAAGTTTTGTTCGTTTTATACGTTTATGAAAAGTTAAATCTTAATTTCAAAATCTATGATAGCCTAACTTGTTGTAAATTTGCCATTTACAAAATGAATAAGCGTATTAAAAGCCCATTTTATACCCAAAAATACAACATAAAGTTTCAAAAAATACCACATAACCACATTTGTCAACAACTTACTTTGACTGAAAAACAGGCAAAAATATTGTATTTCTTAGAAAATTTAACATAAATGGCTATTGAAAATAAATCAAATTACTTTTCTAAATTTTTCACTCGACTGAG
>JAYTON010000523.1:0-2403 GCA_043747725.1 Saprospiraceae bacterium | reverse complement strand
AGTGATAGAATCTGAAACAGCACCACTTGGAAAAGTCATTTGAAACGACATCATTTCATAAATATCTTTAAATAATTTTTTATCCGAATTAAAACCTTGGGCAGTTACTGTCAAAGGCAATTCGCCCAGCGTCCGACGAACGCCTTGAACGCAATACACGCCCAAATCCATGATAGCACCGCCGCCGCCAAGGGCTTTATTTAATCGCCAAGACAATGGGTTTGCCATCGAGTAACCCAAGCCAGATTGTATCATTTTGACACCACCATAGGCTTTTTCAGTGGCTAAACGCCGCATTTCCAAATGATGCGGCTCAAAATATAGGCGATAACCAACAGATAGCATCACATTCGCTGCCTTGCAAGCCTCTATCATTGCCTCGCATTCCTTCACATTCATTGCCATTGGTTTTTCACATATGACGTGTTTACCTGCTTTGGCTGCTCTAATCGTGAAATCAGCGTGCATGGAATTGGGCAATACGACATAGACAATATCTATATCAGGATTGTCTTTAATGCTGTCAAAATTGTCGTAATTATAGACATTTTGCTTAGGAATATTGTACTTCTGAGTCCAAATCGGTATCTTATCAGGCGTGCCTGTGACGATGCCAGCCAGTTTACAATATTCCGTTTCCAACAAAGCAGGAGCTAATTGGATATTGGAATAATTGCCCAAACCGACCAAAGCTATGCCCAGTTTTTTAGGTTCAGTGAAAAGATTATTCACCTTATAATGAGGCAATAATAAACCGGCTGTACCGATGCTCATTTGTTGTAGAAAGTCTCTGCGTGTTGTCATTTTAAATTTATTGATTTACATGAAATTGATTAAATTAAAAAGCAATATCTCAACCTACTACCACTCTCTCCATCTCCCTCAAAAAAGCCTCATCCACCTCCGCACCAATCCCCACGCTACCTTCTTCTAAAAAAACACTCCCCTTTTCACCATATATCACCCCCCTCAGTATTGGGTCGCTTGAAAGCATCAACGGAGCATCCATATCGAAGTGAATAACGTTGGGGCAAGCCAATACAAAGTGCATCAAAACAGTCATCGCTAAACGCGTTTCGGAAAAACAACCTACTTGACATTTGATACCCGCCGCCTCTGCTATCGCATTGATTTTCAAGGCGTTATGAATGCCGCCCGACTTAGCTAATTTGATATTGAAATAATTGCAAGCATTCATTTGAGCTAAATTAAAGGCATCCGTTGCATCAAAAACAGACTCGTCAGCCATAATCGGAATAGGGCTTTGACGCTTCACATTTGCCATAGATGCAAAATGGCGGGCTTTCACGGGCTGTTCGCAATGCTCAATATCGTAAGGGGCGATGGCTCGCAAAGTGGCTATTGCCGTGGGTTCGTCCCAACCTTGATTGGCGTCAACGCGCAAAGGGATGTCGTTGCCGACGGCTTCTCGAATGGCTTTTATGCGCGCTGTATCATCATTTTTGTTAGTACCTATTTTAATTTTAATAGCTGGAAAACCTGCATTTTTAAAGCGCAAAGCCGAAGCTGCCATGTATGCGGGCGTGTTGATGCCGACAGTCATATCCGTATGAATGTCTCTATTATTGTCGCCGCCAAGGTAGGCATATAGGGGCATATTAGCTGCTTTTGAAGCAATATCGTAGAGTGCCATATCAAAAGCAGACTTCGCGCAACGATTACCATGCAGCATTTTATCCATCTGAGCGATACAATTCCCTACGGCAACTGGGTTCGACCCCCTCAGTATATTTGCTAAAAACTGAGCGGCTTCAAAGCAAGTACCTTGTGTTTCGCCGACGATACTTCTGTACGGATTGCATTCTCCCCAACCGTATATATCGGTGTCGGTATTTATTTTTATCAAAATGCTTTGAGCATGAGTAATTGTTTCAATGGCAATCACAAAAGGCTCAAGCAACGGAACATTGAATTTATAGATTTCGACGGATGTTATTTTCATAAACCTATTTTAATGGTATCTTGGCAACTCTTATTTTTGACAAATATTTTATCAATGACAAAGTTGAAAAAAAATTGGGTGAATGCCTTGTAAATAGTTTAATATTCTTTATTATCATGAAAAGACGAACTATACTGAGGGGTCTGCCCCTCGCTCCTTTTTTAAGCAAAAAAATATTTATTCATTCTAATACACAAGATATTGTGAATCAAGAACTTATCTGTAAAAAAACGATGAAACCTAAACGTCTGAAATTGGGCGATACCCTCGGCGTGATTGCGCCTTCGAGTGCCATCAACGATAATAAAATAGAGCAAGCCATTAAAAGTTTGACGGATTTAGGTTTCAAATTAAAATTAGGTAAAAATCTGAGAGCGCAAAATGGCTATCTGGCTGGCACTGATGCACAACGTTTGGAGGATTTGCATTGGGCATTTTCG
>JAYTON010000522.1:0-6195 GCA_043747725.1 Saprospiraceae bacterium | reverse complement strand
GGTTCCTTAGATTATGCTTGATATTGGCTTTGACTTATTTCCTGCCACTTCTTCCTGCTTTTGCCCTTTACTTTGGCGGTTGGCATGCCCTGTGCTCGTTCAAGACTATTCACGACTATTTATTAGACAATAAAGAGGGTTCAAAAAATATGCTTCAACCTCATTCTATAGTGGCAATATGGACAAAAACATTGCTTTTCACTGTCTTAGCCTTCATGATTTTATCTTTTGCTGTTTGGTATTGGCTTCATTTCCTGCAAACGTGGGATCCTCTTCCGCTACTCTTCATTTTCCTTTCTCTCATTACATTACCGCATCTTAATGTTATGCACCGAATGCACAAAATGAGTATTTAAGGATATTTCTTTTCTAAATTCTGTACTTTAAACGTTTCCCGAACGTGAATTGAGTACATCTACCCACCAAACATTAAAATTATCCCCTGAGTATAACAATCGAAATTTGCAGCATTTTAATTGAAATTGTATTGACCAATTGTATTGGTTTATAAAGTTGTACAAAATAAAACGGAAGATACTGAGGGGTATCTTCCATTTTATCACTTTTCTACTGACAAATCAATTTAGAATTTAAAGATTATTATTTTATCTTATAGCTTCATCCTTTTCAGTAAAAATAACGCCATACTCCTTGAGTTCTTCTAAAACGGGCTCATATACCTCTTTAATGACGGGGATATTCACGCCGATAGAATTGATTTTGCCCAACATCACCTGCTTGACAAATATGCCGATTGGCAAACCGACTAAACGAGACATCGCCGTATTATTCCCGTCTGTTCCACGCATCACGAGCGTAGAGGTGAGGCGGCGATTTTGACGATTGATTTCATATTCAAACTCATGTTGCATAATCACCATATCTTTTTCATTATCCTTGAGTTTCCATTTTTCAAGCAATAGATTTTCAAGAATGAGGGCTGGCGTAGCACTTTTCATGCGGATTTTCTTTTTACTGAACAATCCGAGCCATTCGAGTTTCTTCATCACATCGGAATCTACCGCTTCGCCAATCATATATGCCACTTTCTCTTTTACAGAACTACCAACGGCATTATTGGAAACGTAGGAGTCCATTAATTCATGGTAAGTGATTTCTTCAGAATCAAATATGGGGAAAGAGCCATCCGTAAGTCCTAATTTCACTAACGCATCCCAAGCTTTTGAGAAACCTTTGTATCGAAGAGTGCCGCGAATTAGATTATTGATGGGTCCCAAGTCATATAAATCGCGATACAATAGTGAATCTCGATTGACATACATCTCATACTCCCCATCTACGCCCGGAATATTTACAGGTGTTGCTTGAGAAAATATACGATTATAAGGAACATATTTGAGCTTACCATCTTCGAGATACTGCGCTGTCCCTTGTCCTGCGAGGACGACATTGCGCGGATTCCATGAAAATTTATAATGCCAAGGGTTGTCATCGTTTTCAGGCGCTACCAAACCGCCTGTGTAGGATTTGAAAGATTTCAGTCTGCCCCCTTTGGCTTTTATTTCATCAATTTTCTGCTTGCCGCTCATGTGGTCAATGCCTGGATCAAGACCCATTTCACCCATGAAAATTAAAGCGCGCTCACGAGCTTCATCACCCAAAGCATAAAGTTGTTTGGAAATATAGGAAGCAGTGATGAGATGTTTCTTTAATTTCAAGCAATCATGCGCTAATTCAAGATGTAGATGAGCAGGTAAGAGCGAAACGACAACGTCGGCACGGGCTATTAATTCACGGCGGTCATTCACTTTAGTCGCATCGAGCCAAGTGCTGCGTCCGTTGGGATGACCTGCAACTTTACGGGCTGCTAATTCATGGTCAGCATCCGCGACAGTGACAAACCAGTTATAGGTTTTAGCTTGTTCGAGTACATAATTGATAAGTGCGTTGGCAGAGCGTCCAGCTCCAATAATTAAAACATTATTCATATTGGCGATATATTAATTGGCATTTATATCCAGACTAAACTATTTAGTTTAGGTAATTCTTTGGATTGTGTTAAAATAAGTCGCTAATGTACGACATTCGGTATTTTAAATCCTTTCACGAGCGATACTTTTTTTCTTTCCTCTTTATTAAATGCTTTTATACTTTTAAAAAAAATAAATCAAATCACTCAAATAATATTCAAACACATTATTTTGAACAAGCCGTTGTACATTTGCACTCATGAATCAATCAGTTACTACACCCCCTCAGTATAAACATACTACAAATAGGTATTTATGTATTGGTCATGCTTGCCATGATTTGTTGGATGGTAAAAATATATTGGGTGGTTGCACATCTTACTCGAGTTTGGTGGCGCGTCAATTGGGAATGGACACGGCTATTTTGACAAGCGTGGGGGATGATTTCGAGTTTTTTGATACTTTCAAATCAAAAGGTATTCATTTCTTTAATAAAAAAGCCTTTCAGACAACTGTTTTTGAAAACATCTATCAAGGCACTCATCGCACTCAATATATACATGCGCGGGCTGAAACGCTTTTTGCAGAAGATGTGCCTACAGATTGGCGAAATGCTGACATCGTTCAAATCGGCTTGATTGCCGATGAAGCGGACTTTGGCATTTTTAAAGCTTTTCCGAAGGATGTTTTGATTGGTGCCACCATTCAAGGTTGGTTGCGTCAATGGGATAAGGATGGTAAAGTGTCGCCTAAAGCGATGGATTGGTCGCAACTCGCTAACGCGGAAGTAGTGATCATGAGCGATGCAGATATTCAAGGTTTTGAAGATGAAATACCTTTAATCGCTTCGTATGTCAAGGTTTTAGTCATGACACAAGGGGCTGATGGGGCGGTCGTTTTTTATCATAATGAACAACACCATTTTCCTTCATATCCAGTAAAAGAAGTGGATTCAACGGGAGCAGGCGATGTTTTCACCGCCGCATTCCTTGTAAAATATGCTCAAACGCGGGATATTGCCCTCGCAACGGGTTATGCTCATGCGGCAGCTTCTTTTGTGGTGGAAGGAATTGGCATCAATAATTTGGCGACGCTCGAACAGATTGAAAATAGATTTCAAAAATATCAATTCGTAATTACGAATTGATATTTTTGAAAGATGAATGATGAATATTACCCCTCAGTATTTTTAGGGAAAACGATACATTCTTTACAAGTCATATTTTACTCGATATATTATAATTCATAACTCACAACTATTTTTCATGCACGATTTCATAGACTTCTTTCTACATCTTGATAAGCACGTTGAGAATTTTTTCATCAACTATAAGACCCTGTCTTACTTCATCATTTGCTTGATTTTGTTTTGCGAAACGGGCTTGGTCTTCACCCCTTTTTTACCGGGCGATTCCTTGCTATTTGCCGTCGGGGCAACGATTGCTAAGATTGGCATTTTGCAAGTGGAGATAGCCATTCCGTTGATGTTTTTATCAGTCATTATAGGCGACAATGTGAATTATTTTATGGGCAAAAAGATTGGTAAACGGCTGTTTCATACGCAGAATCCGATTCTGCAAAAGATTTTAAAACCTGAATACCTCATTAAAACGGAGGCGTTTTATCAGAAATATGGTGGGCAGACGGTCATCATGGCGCGTTTCATGCCTTTTGTGCGCACCTTTGCACCGTTTGTTGCTGGGATTGGGGCTATGGATTATAAAAAATACATTGGCTATTGTATCGGCGGTGGCATTCTGTGGGTGACTTCTTTGACACTTTTAGGCTTCTACTTCGGTAAGTTGGAATTTGTTAGTAAGAACTTTGAAATCGTTATTTTGGGAATCATTTTCATTTCCATTTTACCGGGTATTGCTTCATTTTTGATTGAAAGATACAGGTCGAAAAAATAGTAGATACTTAAAAAACATGTCAGATATTTTTTTACACATAGTTAATATAGAACACATAGGCTGGATGTAAAACTATGTGTTCTATGTGAACTATGTGTAAAAAAATATCTGTCAATGCCTAAATTGGAAAATAAATCTATGGAAATAAAAGAAAATATACCTCAAATACTCGCCAATCTGGGCATCGATGCCTTGAATAAAATGCAAGAGGCTTCCTTTGAAACGATTCAAAAGGAGAAAGATGTGCTTTTATTAGCACCGACGGGTTCGGGCAAAACATTGGGGTTTTTACTCCCAATTTTGATGCAATTGGATTCAGAAAAAACGGGCGTTCAATGCCTCATTCTAACGCCTTCGCGAGAGTTAGCCCTTCAAATTGAATTGGTTTGGAAGAAAATGGGGACGCCGTTTAAGGTGAATACCTGTTATGGGGGGCATGATATGTCGGTTGAAATTAATAATTTGAGTTCGCCGCCGGCTTTACTCATTGGTACGCCCGGTCGGATTTTAGACCATATAACGCGCCACTCTTTTAGGTTGAATCATATCAAAACGTTGATTTTGGACGAGTTTGATAAGTCATTGTCGTTGGGTTTTCATGAGCAAATGGCTTTTATTATTCGACAATTGCCGCCTTTGGATAAGCGGGTTTTGGTATCAGCTACCGCTAAAATAGTGATACCTGATTTTATAGGCATCTTGAAGCCTAAAGTGTTGGATTTTACTTCAAAAGAAGAAAATACTGAGGGGTTATCTATCAAAACCATCATTTCTGAATCGAAGGACAAGGTTGACCGATTGTTTGAACTGCTCTGTTATTTAGGTTCTGAATCAACGCTCATTTTCTGCAATCACCGAGAAGCGGCTGAACGGACTTGCGAAATGCTGAATGAAAAAGGCATCGAAGCGGCTTATTTTCATGGCGGTATGGATCAAACGGATAGAGAAAAAATATTGCTTCAATTCCGAAATGGGAGCATTGTTTTCTTAGTGGCGTCTGATTTGGCGGCGAGAGGTTTGGATATTCCCGAAGTTAAAAACGTGATTCACTACCATTTGCCTTTGAAAAATGAAGATTTTGTTCATCGAAACGGGCGGACTGCTCGGATGAATGCGGAAGGAACTGCCTATATCATTCTACATCGTGATGAACCGTTGCCTTCTTTTATTACAAAAGCACCGCCTGTTATGGGCATTCCGAAAAATAATCCTTTGCCCAAGCCTTCCGAATGGGTGACTCTGTATATCAGTGGTGGTAAAAAAGATAAATTGAGTAAAATGGACATCGTCGGTTTTCTTTCAAAGAAAGGGAATTTGGAAAAAGACGATTTAGGATTAATAACTGTCATGGATTTTATGTCGTTTGCAGCCGTTAAAAAAGCCAAAGCCCCTGAATTATTTAAATTGATTCAAGATGAAAAAATGAAAGGCAAAAAGTATAAAATCAGTTATGCAGCTTCTAAATAGACATTAGATATTAAGATATTAGATATTATGCGTGATAAATTAAAAAAATTCGCTGAGTTACTTGCTTTTCCGAATGTATATGAGAATCCCGATTCTTCAAAGCCGCAATTATTGGGCTTGAATGGAGAGGCGGTGGAGATGAAAGGTCAATGGAATGCTCAACATTTCAACAATAACAATCCGATTACTTTAGAACTGGCTTGCGGACGCGGGGAATATGCCGTTGCCCTCGGTCGGATGTTTCCTGAACGCAATTTTATAGGTGTGGACATCAAAGGCGCGCGCATTCATCAAGGCGCAAAGGCTGCTTTGACTGAGGGATTGCAAAATGTGGCTTTCCTTCGCACACGCATTGAGCAAATAGAAATGTTTTTTGCGGAAAATGAAATTGCTGAGATTTGGATAACCTTCCCCGACCCTTTTTTACGCGAAGCTAAAGCCAATCGCCGCCTCACTTCTCCTGAATTTCTGAATCGGTATCGCTCTTTTTTAGAGAAAGAAGGCATTGTACATCTTAAAACTGATTCACCTGATTTGTATGATTTTACGCTCAAAACTATTGCTGATTCATCGAAATGGATGAATGTCACTGCGAGCGGAGCGCGGCAAGAGGGGTGTCAATTGCTTTATAACGATAGCGATATTCATGCTAAACCCTTGATAATGAATGAGTTATCAGTCACTACACACTATGAAAAGATGAATATTGCTAAGAGTACGATTAAGTATATCCGGTTTAAAATTTAGTATAATGTTCGCACAAATGTTCGGGAAACTTTAAAAGTTTCCCGAACATAACACTGGTACTGATAGCATTAATTCATGCCAATACCCGCTTGTTTCAAATGCGTTTGAGCATCAAAAAGCGGCGTTGGGCAGACCTG
>JAYTON010000521.1:0-2313 GCA_043747725.1 Saprospiraceae bacterium | reverse complement strand
CAATATTTTTACTTTATACAGAAACATGTTAAATGTCAAATTTCACTAAAGAAATAATACACAACTCCGAAATCGTTGAAGAGAAGCGCGGTCAATTAGTGACATTGGACAGAATCGTGTCAATGATTGACCTCAGCAATTTATCTTTTCAAAAAAATGATTATAAAACCACCCTTGACCATCTGAACGAAGCATGGCTACTTTTCCAAAGTACCCCCTCAGTATTTTCGGATGATTTGAATGCTTTATTGCTTTTCCGCTTCTCTCAAATTTATTTCAAAAAACAAGATTTCAAAAAATTAGAATATTTCAGTGAATTGCTTCTCGAAGTGAGTCATCGAATAGGTGACAATGAAAAAGAGGTAGCCGCATTGACCAATATAGGCATCACGCGCAGTGTTTTTTCCGATTATAAAACGGCAATGCCCATGTTTGTGGATGCCTTGGAAAAAAGCAGGAAATTGGGTTTGAGAAACAATGCAGCGAACTGTCTCATTAATATTGGAACTATTTATGCCAATTTATTTAATTACGAAGAAGCCCTTGATAGATACAACACCGTTTTGAATGAATACCAAAATGTATTGACCGAACCCACGCGCATTGCCATTAATTTGAATATTGGCAATCTTTATTATGCGTCCGATCAGTACCTCCTTTCCCTTGATTTTTTTAAAAAAGCCTTTGAATCTGCTAAAAAATTAGAGCGGAAAAATTTTATTGCCCACGCTAATGCGCTTATGAGCCGTACTTATTTGGCACTTGGAGATATATTTAAAGCGGTTAAAAATGCTCAATTGGCGGCTGAGTATATGTCTGAAATTGATAATGCGCCCGGTCGTCAAATTAACCTTTTGAACTTGGCTCAAATATCCTTTTTAAAGGCAAATACTGAGGGGGCTACGAGTTTGGTTTTGCGGGGCATTGCGGCGGCGAGGCGTATGAAAGACGATGCGTCTGAATTGCGTGGATTTAAACTGTTTTCAGATATTTTAAAAAAAGATCAGAACTACAAAAGAGCCTTGCGCTCGCAAATGATTTATTCCGAAAAGCAAGAAGATTATCTGAAAATGCAACGCAATATGCATATTTTGGATTACGAAATCCGCTACGCCTTGCGTGAAAAACAGCGTAAAATTGAGGAGCTGACCAAAGAAAACCGCTTTCAAGCCTTGCTTTTGGAGCGCAACAGTCAGATTGAAAAACAAAATGAGCAACTCCGCCAAGCCAACGAAGAGCTTCAACAATTTGCCTATATCACCTCTCATGACCTTAAAGAACCGCTGCGCATGATTGGCAGTTATTCTCAAGTGATTCAGCAGCGATACGCCCATTTGCTAGATGAAGAATCGAAGCCTTTTTTCGGATTTATTAACGATGGCGCAACGCGTATGAATGGCTTATTGGATGCGCTTTTGCAGTATGCGACCATCGGGAAAGTAGATTTGGAACTCGAACCCGTTGACGTGAGTGAAGTGATAAAAATAGCACGCACCAATTTAAAACTGAAAATAGAAGAAACCGATACTAATATTTTAAGCGGTGAAATGCCCACGGTGAAAGCCATTGCGTCATTTTTAGTACAATTATTTCAAAATTTGTTAGGCAATGCTATTAAGTTCAGACATCAAGATAGTCGCCCCATTATCCTTATTAATGCCATAGAAAAAGACAATGAGTGGCTTTTCAGCGTCAAAGATAATGGCATAGGCATAGCAGATGAACACAAAGAGCGCATTTTTGTCATTTTTCAACGCCTTCATCACCGCAATAAATATGAAGGAACGGGCATCGGCTTATCCATTTGCCATAAAATAGTGACCCAATTGGGTGGAAAAATATGGATTGAATCCGAACCCGACAAAGGCTCTATTTTCTTTTTTACGATTCCTAAATAAATTTTAATATTTACCCAGAGAGATTTAACCTTTTTTTACTGAGGGGGTGTTTTGTGAGTAGTTTAGGGAGACCAGACTGTGCAAAAAACCTGTTGAAATATTATGACATATTGTTAGAAATTTGTATCTTGAAGAGTACAATAAAACAAATATTATGGCCTACAAAATAGGCGTTAGTCGGGCACAAATTAATATTTTCCCAATCTCTTTAGACGAAGGCATAGCCTCAGACAATGTAGTTCGAGTGATAGATACCTTTGTAGATTGGTTAGATTTAGAAGAATTGGGGTTTCAACATTCTACTGACAATCTACGTGGTACGTCCATGTATCCGCCCAGTATGTTACTCAAACTATATTTATATGGCTATCTAAACCGTATCCGTTCTTCCCGCCGCTTAGAAACTGAGTGTTAC
>JAYTON010000520.1:0-14647 GCA_043747725.1 Saprospiraceae bacterium | reverse complement strand
GGAAGGCTATGTGATAGAACAAATTATGAGAGAATCTCCTGAGTTTTCAGATTTTTTTTATTACCGCACTCAAAACGGGGCAGAAGTAGATTTATTGATGATTACGCCAAGTGGTAAAATAGTCTGTATTGAAATCAAGTTTTCAGTAGCACCTACTATTTCAAAAGGCTTTTATCATTCAGTTGAAGACCTGCAACCGCATTATAAATACGTGATTACACCTTCCGGCTAATGTTTTGACCGCAATCACGGTTTACGTATTTGCCCTTTGAATATTTTTTTAGAGAAAGAATTGCCGATATTGGTTTAAAATATTTTGCTAATAAGGTCGCCCACTTTCACCTCAGGTTGCCATCCTTGCGCCGATTTCCGATATTGCCATAAAACATTCTGCCCGAACAATGTTTTGATGCCTTTTTGACGATAGGTATTAAGGGTTTGAAGCGGCTCTTTTCCTTTTTCGCCTGTATCGGGGTCGCGCGTAATCAGCACACAGCGTGCGCAGTTTTTGACACCGATAAAATCAATATCTCCAATTTTGAATGCCTTAAAATTGTCTTCTTGAAATGGTTCGCCGCCGCTAAATATAAAATTGGCTCTAAAGCGGCGGATACTGAGGGGGGTATTGAGCCGCGTGTTCAACTCTTGCATGGATGCTTCGCCGATGATTAAAAACGGGTAGCCATCGGCAAAACTCACCACATCGCCGCCAGTGTTGTAGGCTTCATCTACGTGCCTATCGGTGGTGTCAGGCATCGTGACGAGGTGGCATTTTTTTCCTAAAAATGTACTTAACCAAACATCTGCTTCGTCTGAAACCCTTACTGCGTTAACGGTATCGTCCCAAATTTCAACATTGATGGAAGTCACTTCTCCATTAGATTTAGTGAGGACGCCATCAATAGGTATTTTAATGCAATTGTTATGGTCTTGTTTTTCTCTAATAATCAAGGCATTATCTTCAACAATGGCTTGTAAAAGAGCCATTTTGCCGTTGGTGCGTTGGGTCATGAAGACCCCCTCAGTATCTGTGAGCATCCACCGGCGGTCGTATTGCAAACCGCGTTTTTCGACGATGGCAGCAGTGGGGGAGTAGCCGTCAAGCGATTTGACGGGATAGATGTTGATTTGAGTGAGTTGTAACATATTTTAATTTTAATCCTCCGCCGAATCCTTTTCGGGGTAATGTCTAATATTTTCTAAAACGTATTTTTTATCGCGTAGGAGTTTCACAAGTTCCAACAATTGTTTTTGTCCTTCCTCTTTCTGAAACATCGGATCGTGCGACAAGACGACTAAATGGTGGCGGCTAAAAGTCATATCCTGTTTGAAAAGATTATCTATTTTAGTGACCATTTCTTGAGGCGTTTCCTTAGGCACAGAACCTTTATTCGCCCATTCGACATCCCACCCGATGATTTTATAGCCTTGTGCCTTAAGTGCTTCAGCCGTTTTCTGAGCACTCGATACCTTCATATTCAAATCCCGTGTAGGCATCATCCACAACTGACGACCGGGCAAGCGCACCGTTTTCAAAGTTAAGCCCAATTCCGCTTCATTTCTGACAATATCGGCGGTTGCTGAATCAGGTTTTCTATAAAATTTATCATATTCATTGTTGGCATGCGTGTAGGAATGGTTGCAGACGTCAATGTAAGGATTTTTCATGTAATCCTTTAAGATACGGAGGCTATTGCGCCCGTTAGTGGTGTGTTTACCTACAACAAAAACGCTCGCCTTAAACTTATTATCCAATACCAATTGATTAATGGCTTCACTGCCGGGCAAAGGTCCATCATCAAAAGTGAGATAGACAAATTTGGCATTGCTGTCTGCTTTTTCAGCAGGCATTTTGTCGGGTAAAACTTTGACTGCCGGTTTCGTTTCAGCGGTTGGCGTAGGCGGCGGCGGTGTTTTCGGCTCATTGTTGCAAGAGCTGATAACCATTGCCAAACTGATGCTCGCTATGGCGAGCTGCCAAGAATTTTTGTTAAACGTCATAATAAAGGGTGATTTTGTAGTTTAATTGAACAGAATATTTTTTCAGATAATACAAAGTGCAATGTACTTTTTAAATGATAATCCAAGAAGGATAACGCACAAAAATCGGTGATTGTATGAAAATACTCTATTTTTGCTGCATAAAAATTTATTTAAATGTCCTCTAAAATCTTTTTCATTTTGATTTGCTCATTCTTTTTAAAACTCTTTTCCCCTGATATTATAGCTCAACCAATTGATCTCTCTACGGCGGGTTGGAAGTTTCAACAAGGTGATAGCATGGTTTGGGCGACCCCTCAGTATGACGACGAAAATTGGCGTCCTATCGCCGTCGGGATGACGTGGGAAACGGCTTTGGGCATTGATTATGATGGTATGGCTTGGTATCGGCGTACTGTAGTTGTGCCAAATGATTTGAAAAAAGCGGCTCGAAAAGGAGGCGCATTGATGCTGCGAATTGGACTGATTGATGATGCTGATGAAACCTATTTTAATGGTGTCAAAATAGGGGCGAATGGTCAGTTTCCGCCGAATAATGTTTCGGCTTGGGATGTGCCACGTTATTATTGGGTGCCTTTCAATTTGGTGAATTGGGACGAACCAAATGTCATTGCTGTAAGGGTGAGTGATTGGGGTGGTGGAGGCGGTTTATATGGCGGCGATTATGTATTGGAAGCCGTTACTTGGAAGAATAAATTCAAAATTTTGATTGAAAATGGAGAAACTTCTAATGCTTTTGCATTAAATGAACCCATTGTCATTAAAACACAATTAGCCAATAATTCCGAACAAAAACTCGAAGGCACGCTCACTTGCGACATCACTTCTTTTACAGGTAAAAAACTCCACACGCTCTCCCAGAAGGTGACGATACTGAGGGGTCGGGTAGCAAAGGCTGTGGACTTCACTTTTGATTCGTTGGATGTCGGGTTTTATATTTCTGTTTTAACTTTTAAAGATACAAAGGGACACGCCGTAAAAGAAAAAAAAGGCTTTGCGGTAGCCCCTGAAAATGCCCAATCTCCTCCGACTCGCCCTGCGGATTTTACAGAATATTGGGATAAAGCGCGCATGGAATTGGCTCAAATTGCCCCTGATTTCAAGCTAACGCCTTTGCCCAAATGGACAACGGCTTTAGTAGATGTCTTTGAAGTGGAAATGAAATCCTTAGGCAATATTAGAGTGAGAGGTTATTATGCCCAGCCAAAAGGCAAGACGGGCTTACCGGCTGTTTTGAACGTGCAGGGCTATTCGTCTTTTATGCAGCCTTTTGAATTGGATGTGAATGTGGCGTCTTTTTTCCTCAATATTAGAGGACATGGCAACAGTCGCGATGATGTGAATCCGGGTTTTCCAGGATTTTTACTGAGGGGTATTGAAGATAAGGAGCAGTATATTTATCGAGGGGCTTATATGGATTGTGTTCGTGCAGTGGATTTCCTTTGCAGCCGGGCGGAAGTGGATACGCAACGCATAGCCGTGAGTGGCGGCAGTCAAGGCGGTGCGTTGAGTATTGCGACCGCTTCATTGGATAAGCGGATTAAGTTGTGCATGGCGGAAGTACCGTTTCTCTCGGATTTTCGCAATTATTTTCAAATAGCGGGCTGGCCCTCCAATGAGTTCAAAAGTTATATTTCTAAGTCGGGTAAATCGTGGGAAGAGGTTTACAGTGTATTGGATTATATTGATATAAAAAACCTTGCGCCCGATGTCACTTGTCCCGTTATCATGGCGTCTTGCTTGTTTGATGATATTTGCCCATCGGCAATTAATTTTGCGGCGTATAATAATATAGCGTCAAAGGATAAATCTTATTTTCTTTACCCTGAAAGTGGACATAGCGTTCCGAGTACGCATTATGGTTTAAAGATGAAGTGGCTGTATAAGCATTTTGAGATGATGCCTTAATTAAACAGGCGGCTCTAACTCGCTCAAATTCAATTCAAATCCTTCCAAAACATTTTCGCCAGATAACGTTTTATCAAATCCTACCACTTCATCAACAGTGCCATTGGCTCTAAAAATATAAGCTTTTTTGTCTTTCGGATCAATGAGCCAACCTAATTGCGCCCCGTTCTCAATCCATTCTGTCATTTTTTCTAACAGTTCTGCAATAGTATCACTCTCCGATCTAATTTCGATGATAAAATCAGGGCAGACGTGGGCAAATTTCTTCCTATCACTGAGGGGTATGCCTGCCCAAGTTTCTAAGCGCAACCAAGCCGCATCTGCCGATTTGATAGCACCGCTCGGTAGCGTAAAGCCCGTTGAAGGGCTGAATACAAGACCCACTTTTTTTCTAATATTCCATGAAGTCAAATGGTATGAAACATTATTTTCGTAATATCCGCTTTCTCCGCCTACTGGATCCATAATGATAATTTCTCGATTTTTAGTTCTCTCAATACGTTTTGATTTGTTAGCTTGACAAAAATCGAAAAATGCTTCGTCGCTCATGGGTGGTGAGACCATAATGCGTTGTTTGGTAGGTGCTGCGGGAAATATAATGGATTCAAACATGGCAATATATTGACTGTTTAAACTATTTTTTATACAAATTTAATTTTTTTACTTAGATAAAACAAGTTTTAAGGTCTAACATTCTAATCTCCCATTTAATAAACCAGTGGGATGAATTTCTTTTTCTTAAACGCATAATCATCATACGCTCGCCCATAAGTTTGACGCAGTTTTTTTTCTTCAAACTCGATGCCGATGATGATATAAATAATGCTCAAAACGACGGAAAGCAAAACGGCACCCGTCGGTTTTATGAAAAGTATGCCGTTGAGGAAGAGGAAAATACCCCAATAAAGCGGATGCCTCACCACTTTATACCACCCCTCAGTAATCAAGCCCGTTGGCGATTCTTCTTTAGTGCTCAGACCGAGGAATGTGAAAAAATCTATTCTTTTGAAGGCGGCAACCATCACATACAGTCCTGCCATGAGCAGCGTAGCACCCATGTATTGAAAGAAAGCAATACTCTCAAAAATATCTTCTGACTCTCCTCGCCACAATTCAAGGACGATGGCAAGTATGAGCAATAGGGATATGACGCTGTAAACAAAGCGATAATACTTAAAGCCATTTTTCAATGTTTTGGCAAAAAAGTTTTTAACTGCCGTAGCTGCCAGCAAGCTATGCGAGATAAAAAAGAGCAGCCAAAGGATAACAAGTGTGAGCATGATTTGATATTTTTTTTGAAAAATAAGAATAATTTGGGAATATGTAGTAAAATAGCGATTGAAAATTAAAATTATTCAAAATACCGCTTTGCGGCTTAAATACTGAGGGGTACAATGCAGAACCGAGAACTTGACCACATACAAAAACTGCTTGCCGAACAAGGCTATATCAGCGAACCATCCATTGTTATGTCTGTTTTTTTAGCGATTAAACTACAAAAACCTTTACTCATTGAAGGCCCAGCGGGCGTTGGTAAAACTGAAATCGCTAAAGTAATGGCAAAGGCTTTGGATACGGATTTGATTCGTTTGCAATGTTATGAAGGCTTAGATGCCACCCACGCCTTGTATGAATGGAACTATCAGCAACAACTTTTACACCTCAAAATAGAAGAGCGCGACCCCTCAGTATCGAAGGAAAAAGTAGAAGAAGCCCTATTCAGCGAACGCTTTTTGATGAAACGCCCGCTCCTACAAGCCATTACTCAACCCAAATCGCCCGTCCTCTTGATTGATGAAATAGACCGTTCGGACGAAGAGTTTGAAAGCTTTTTGCTTGAAATCCTTTCCGATTGGCAAATTACAATTCCTGAAATCGGCACTATCAAAGCCACTCATAAGCCTTACGTAGTGGTGACGGGCAATCGGATGCGCGAACTTTCCGAAGCCTTGCGGCGGCGTTGCTTATACCTTTATATAGGCTACCCTGATTTTGAAAAAGAATTGGCTATCGTTAAATCCAAAGTGCCAGAGATTGATGAGCGTCTGGGGCGTCAAATATGTGCATTTATGCACGAAATCCGCCAAATGAAATTGGACAAAACGCCTGGAGTAGCCGAAACATTGGATTGGGCACAAGCCCTCACCGCGCTCCATTTTGATTACTTAGATAAACAAATTGTAGAAGACACGCTCGGGGTCATTCTAAAAGATTGGCAGGATGTGCGCCACGTACAGATGTCCTTGACGGAGCTGTTCGAAAAAACGGGGGCTATTTCTAAGTTTGATAATTTATAATTTGAAATTTCTGTCATTAACATTTGACAGTGAAACCATTATATCCTATTCACAGTATACACCCTTAATACTATAATTATTCTCCTTGTATTGACCATTGGGTCTTCTTTTCGAATCTTGCTTCAACTTAAATCGACAATTCTGAATCTTACTTCAGTTTAATTGCATTTTCCGAAAACCGAGTCTATTAAATATTTTTTACCTGCCTCATACTGAGGGGGTATGCTGTGTATTGTCTTTTCAAACGCTCAAACCTTTATTTGTTACTTTAATTTTTTGACTCATGAAACAAAATTTTAAAACCCTTACATTAAAATTTGTATTTGTATTTCTACTTATTTTTGGAAAATTATTGAATCTTAATACCCTCATTGCTCAAACCTATTGCTATGAATTTGAACAAAGAGTGGTGGGAACAAAATTGGAGGTAAATATTAAATTAACGGCTTCCTCTACTTTTAAATTAGGCAACACGTATCTCAATTTTACTTACAATACAGCCGCTTTATCGCTTGATAATCCGATTCATTTTACCAATAATTTGCCAACATTGGCTTATGCAATGGCTGTCAATTCGCCTTTGTCGGGCGTTGTTTCAACTTCAGTGAGTTATAATGGCAGCGCTGGTTCTGGTAAACCCATTACAACGGGCGGCGTAAAAATAGCGACCGTTACTTTCAATATTTTGAATCCAATGATTGTCCGTGATTTTAAATTATTAGACAATGGATTTAAAAATGTGGCAGCCAGTAAAGATGATAATTTAACGGTTTTAGCCCTCTCGGCTCAGTGTCCACCTTCGCCCTATACATCTTTATTTTATGACGTCAATATAGAATTGGATGCCCTTATTCCGATGAACGAATGTGTAGATGCGAGTACACCTGGCTCCGTTAAAATCAATTTTGGCGATGATGAAACAAGGGAAATACTACCCGCCGGCTTCAAATTCGATTATTATTGCGAACAAGTCACCTCTCTTCGAATAGGTGCAGACGGTGCATTATTAGTGAATGCAGACCCCTCAGTTAATTTGCCCAATACGAATCAAGGCAAGCTGAAGTCTTTACAAAAAGTGATTGCGCCTTGGTGGGATGAATGGCGAAAAGGTATGGGGTCGATAAATTGTCTTCTAAAAGATACTATTATTGGTGCTTCGCCGACTCGAATGCTCATTATTCAATGGACTGATTTGTCGCCAGTCGATAATACAGGTAATAATTTGAATACTGACCCCTTAAAAGCCACTTTCAATGTTGTTATTTTTGAAAATTCCTCTATCATTAAGTTCAATTATAAAGATATTGATTTTGCAAATGACTTGACAGGCACACTTGATTTGACCCTACTGGCTGATAATAAACAATATGGTGGTAATGGCAGTGTAGGCATGAAAGGAGAATGCAGCTTAGGCGTAGCGCGAGACGGCGTGAATAACATCATTTTTGATGGACCAATTAATGTTTCTTTATTTGACGTCAATACAACACAGGTTTATAAAGCCATTACTTTTTACCCTATTTCGGGCGCATGTGAAGTAATTGATGATGTTATAGACATATCTACTTGTCAAAATCAAGCACCTATTCAATTACCGCTCAACTCAGCGGCTATCAATGGCACTTGGACGGGTTCAGGCACGCAATATTTGAATAGGTTAACAAGTCAAACGGCTACTTTTAATCCTATAACGCCAGGCAATTATCAATTAATGTGGACGACGGGTTGCCGCTTTGATTATGTTGTGAATATGAATGTCAATCCATTGGCGACGGCTTTTGCGGGCACTGCTCAAACCGTTTGCGCAGGTGGTACGGTCAGTTTGAATGGCACGGTCGGTGGTAGCGCAACAACAGGCGTTTGGAGTGCACCAAGCGGTAATTTTAGCAATATTTCATCATTTGTGAGTACCTACACGCCCAGTATTACAAGCGGCAACGTGACTTTGACCCTTACGACGGATAATGCTACCGCGCCTTGTTCAGAAGCAACGAGTACAGTGGTTGTTACGGTGATACCCAATACACTCCCTACTTTTAATATTGTTTCATCCATTTGTATAGGTTCAACTGCACCCATTTTACCGACTACTTCTACCAACGGTATTACAGGAACATGGACCCCCTCAGTAGTGAGCAATACCACAACGGGAACTTATATTTTTACACCTGATGGCAATGGTTGTGCAATTATTTTAAGTAAAATAATAACTGTCACCCCTAAAACCATCCCTATATTCGCCGCTATTCCAGCAATTTGCACGGGCGGAATTGCGCCTATTTTACCGACTACCTCGACTAATGGCATTACTGGAACATGGTCGCCTGCTACAGTCGATAATACGACAACAGGCACATATACCTTCACGCCTACTGAGGGGTCATGCGCGACTTCAACAACTATAACCATAACAGTTAATCCCATGCGAACAGTAGCATTTAGCATTTCGCCTGTGGTTTGTTATGGTGGAGCAGTGCCAGTATTACCTACCATATCTCCAAATGGAATTAGTGGAACATGGTCACCTTCAGTTGTAGATAATACTGCGTCAGGTACTTACACTTTCACACCATCGGCAGGATTTTGCGCCAGCCCTATCAATGTGACGATAACAGTCATTTTTAGAGGCAGTAAACCGATTCCTAATCCTAAAGCGGACACCATTTATTGCAGTGACTTGTTAGATTGTAAAGGTCGTTTTAAAGATACTTTGATGGTCTTGAACCCTTGCGCAGATAATGATGCAATGCGGTATTATTGGATTTTGAGAGATGCCCAGAATAATATTTTATTCACCAATACCTCTCAATTTATAGATGTGACTTTGGATACAGGCTGTTGTGTCATTGAATGGGTGGTCATTAATTCCAGTAGTAATGTATCTGATAGACAGACCTATCAATTATGTACAAAAGATTGCAAGCCGCCTGAGATTTTAACGCATAATAAAAATGCCTCCTTGACGAGAAGCGGTGGTGGACTCGATGGTGAAGCTATTATTTGTGCAGTGCAAGTTTTGAATGGTTTGAGAGATAATTGTACGGATTCCGCATTTTTAAGAGACCATTTGACGATGGTGCGCGATGATGAAAATCCCAGTCGAAAGTATTCGCCGACCTTCAATAAATGTATAAAAGTGACTTGTCAGGATGTAAACATGCGCATTCCTACGCAAGTATGGTCAATTGACAAAGCGGGTAACCCCAATTTTACGCTCACATATATCAATGTGCAAGACAATTTGGGTATTTGCAACATGGCTATACCTCTGACTTCTATGATAGTTTCAACTAAAATGGAGACCAATCGCCCTGTAAAAAGTGTAGCCATTTCTGCTTTGTTGAATACTACCAATACTGCCGCTACCTTGGGAAATACTGATGCCAATGGTTTAACCACCTTACAAAATTTGCCTTTAGGACAAAGTTTTCAAATTAAAGCAGATAAAACAGATGAGCCATATTTGAGCGTAACGACTTTTGATATTGCTATTATGAGCCGCCATATTCTTGATATTGAGCGCATTACTTCACCTTATGCCTTGTTAGCGGGCGATGTAAATGAAGATGGCGAAATAGATGCCACAGATATACTCATTACTCGAAATTTTATTTTGCAACGTATTCCTGCATTGCCCCGTCGCTCATGGCGTTTTGTGGATTCAAGCTACGTTTTCAGAAATCCAACAAACCCCTTTGCAGAAGATGTGCCTGAGGTTATATTCATTCCGAACCTTTCTGAAAATACACGAAAGGCATTTAAAGCCATTAAAAAAGGCGATGTGACAACCGTTTCAAGTGCTACTCCAACAGCTTCTATATTTGAAACAAGGAATAATGCCAAATTATCTATTCAAACGGAAGATATTTTCCTTGAAAAAGGAAAGGAATATGCTATAACATTGACCGCCAATGATTTTAAAGCCCTTTCATATCAGTTTACGCTCGGTTTTACTGAGGGGGTATGTAAAGTACAATCTATTGAAGCCAATAATGATTTGCCTAATCTAAACGATGGGAATTTCGGTATATTTAAAGAATCAATCACAACAAGTTGGAACGGCAATGCTCAAACGAAGACCCCTCAGTTATTTAACCTCCACTTTGTCGCCAATCAGTCAGGTCAATTGAGTGAAATGCTGTCTATCAATAGTACTAAGACACTCGCAGAAGCCTATAATTCGGAAGGTCGTCCAATGCTTATTGAGTTAAAATTTACCAATGCCAAAACACCTATTGAGCAATTGACTTTGTATCAAAACCACCCGAATCCTTTTGATAAAGAGACAACCATTGCTTTCAGTTTGCCCAAAGAAACAAAGGCAAAACTGACCATTTATAATGCTCAAGGGCAAATTTTATATGCCCTTTCAGACAAGTACAAAGCAGGTTATAATGAAATATTGATGAGTAAAGATGTTTTGAAGGCATCAGGCGTCCTCTATTATCGCCTCAACACGCCCGAACACTCCGCTACTCGAAAAATGATTGTTTTCAAATAGGGTTTTAATGATTAAAAAGTTAATTTAGATGAAGCCGTTTGATACTTTTCATAGTATTAAGCGGCTTTTTTTTAACCAGTCCCTAACCCCCAAAGGGGGAACTTTTTGGAAGAAATTAAAGAATGAAGCACTATTTTTAAACACTTCTTCAGCGTTCCCCCTTTGGGGGTTAGGGGGCTGACTTCTTAAAAAAAAGCCTCCCGACCATACTCACGTACAGTCGGGAAGCCAACTATTAAACATTAAACCCTATTTTTAACCTACAAAAACTTTACTTCCCACGGTCGCAACTTATTGAATATCAATATTTTGCGACAGTCTTTTTACCTCAGCTTTTGGCAAATTAATCAACAATACCCCATTTTCGTAGGTCGCTTTCACCGCTTCAGTTTGCACGTTTTCAGGCAAAGTGAAAGAGCGCTGGAAAGTAGAGTAGCCGAATTCTTTGCGGAGGTATTTCTCCGTTTTTGCTTCATTTTCGTTTTCAACTGTATTTTCTACTTTCTTTTCAGCAGAAACAGTCAAAGTATCTTTTTCAATATTGACTTTAAAGTCCTCTTTTGCCAATCCAGGCGCCGCTACTTCAATCTTAAAAGAATCGTTCGTTTCGACGACATTGACTGAGGGGGTGGCATGGTTGAACCGCATACTCAAGTCATCATTGAAAAAATCGTTAACCCATTTATCAAGGTTATTCAAGCGGTTGACCGCTACAGGAGCAAAGGGATTAAATTTTACAAGTGTCATAATTTTAAAAATTTTAAAAGTTAAACCATAAATTTTGATTCATCACTGACTGTGATACTCCCTATTCTTCAATTCTCATTCCAATGCCTTTTTTACTCATTTTTTAACTCAAAAAGGCGTGTTTCGGAAATTTTTTCATGACATTATGTCAATTTTAATGAAATTATACTGACAGAATGTCAAAATATTATTTTTAAAGGCTTTTTGAGCATTAACTCATACAGTCTTACTATTTTTATAAAAAAATACTGAGGGGTCATTTTCAAAATAAAAGAAATGATAAGAAAAGAACTTCACAACGATAGATTAGCCCGCGAAGCCAAAGCACGAGAACTTACGCTCTGTACTCGCCGCCACTTTTTGAAAGAAAGCGCGATGGGTTTGGGCGCATTAGCCTTAGGTTCTCTCATCGGCTGCGGCAATCCGAATAGTGCTGACCCCCTCAGTAATGGCGGCTTTCGCAACAATTTATTTGACCCTGCTAACCCCTTAGCCCCTAAAATGCCGCCATTTTTTGGAAAAGCCAAGTCCGTCATTTACCTACACATGGCAGGTGCGCCCTCACAATTGGAGTTATTTGATTTCAAACCAGAGTTGATGAAAATGGATGGACAGTTGTGTCCGCCCTCGCTTTTGGAGGGTAAACGCTTTGCATTTATCAGAGGCGTCCCTAAAATGCTCGGTCCTCAAGCCATTTTTAAGCAACATGGTCAAAGCGGTGCATGGGTTTCCAATTATTTCAACCATTTTCAATCTGTCGTGGACGAAGTTACTTTCTTGAAAGCCGTGACGACTGAGCAATTCAATCACGCGCCTGCTCAATTGCTCATGCACACAGGTGGCGCGCGCTTGGGTCGCCCGAGCATGGGGGCGTGGGTGACTTACGGCTTGGGTTCTGAAAATCAAAACTTACCCGGTTTTGTCGTCCTCACATCAGGCGGACGGAATCCCGACGCTGGTAAAAGCGTTTGGGGCAGCGGCTTCCTCCCCTCAGTATATCAAGGCGTTCAATGCCGTTCGGAAGGCGATCCTGTCCTTTTTATCAAAGACCCGGCTGGCATGGATAGAGATTTGAGAAAAGCCTCCATCGATGCCATCAATGAAGTGAACAAACAGGAATATGCCGAATACAACGACCCTGAAATCCTCTCGCGCATTGCTCAATACGAATTAGCTTATAAAATGCAAATTTCAGTACCTGATGTGATGGATATTAAAGATGAACCTTCCTATATTCACGAAATGTACGGCACTAAACCCGGTAAAGAATCTTTTGCAAATAATGTGCTGTTGGCTCGAAAACTCGTTGAAAAAGGCGTTCGGTTTGTACAATTATTTGATTGGGGCTGGGATTCGCACGGGACGGATGCTGATTTGGCAGTAGATATTGGCTTAATCAATAAATGCCGCGAAGTCGATAAAGCCATGACCGCACTCCTCCTCGACCTCAAACAGCGCGGACTTTTAGAAGATACCCTCGTCGTTTGGGGCGGTGAATTTGGCAGAACGCCCATGCAAGAGAACCGCGAAGGCAAGCAAATGCCCTTCAAAGGCAGAGACCACCATACCGAAGCCTTCACGATTTGGATGGCAGGCGGTGGCATCAAACGTGGCTTTAGCTATGGCGAAACGGACGAAATCGGCTACGCTGCCACAAGCGGTAAGACTACTCCCTTTGATGTTCAAGCCACGATTCTGAACCAATTGGGCTTCGATCATGAAAAATTTATCTACCCATTTCAAGGTCGCCCCTTCCGCTTGACGGATGTGAGCGGGCGCGTTATTAATGAGATAATTGCTTGAAAAACCACTTAAAATTTTTAAAAAATCACTTATTGAAATTGAAAGTTAGATGCTTCGATTTTTGTTTGCCCCCTAACCCCCAAGGGGGAATACTTTAGGAAGTATTGGAAATATAAACTAAATTGATAAGTACTTCCAAATGGTTCCCCCTTGGGGGTTAGGGGGCAAACGGTACATTTTATTTAACCAAATCACATAATCACTACATTAAATCAGCAAATATGCAGAATCGAAGACAATTTATCCAAACCACAGCGTCGGCGACTACGGCACTGCTTTTATCCTCATTAGAATCTTTTGCTTTAAACGATAAACCTGTTTTTAATATGAATACAAATTTTCAACTAAAAGTATTAGCCACCAATTGGGGCTTCAACGGCACACTTGATGAACTCGGTGCAAAGGTCAAAAAAGAAGGGTACGATGGCTTGGAGCTGTGGTTTCCTCTTGAAAAAAAAGACCAAGACGAACTATTTGCCATGCTTAAAAAGCATCAATTGGACATCGGTTTCCTCTGTGGAGCAGGCGGTGGCTCATGGCAGGAGCAATTGGATAAATTCAAGCTGATGGTGAACGGTGCGGCAAATAATACCCAACAACGCCCGCTTTATATTAATTGCCATTCGGGTAGAGACCATTATTCTTTTGAGCAAAATAAAGCGTTTATTGACCATACGACGAAGGTCACTAAAGAAACAGGCGTCAAAATATGTCATGAGACGCACCGCAGCCGCATTATGTTTGCAGCCCATACTACCCGTCAATTTATAGAAAAAATACCTGAATTGCGCCTCACTTTGGACATTTCACATTGGTGTAATGTGCATGAATCGCTGCTTCAAGACCAAAAGGAAACGGTGGATATGGCATTAGAACGCGCGGAGCATATCCACGCCCGCATCGGTCATCCCGAAGGTCCGCAAGTGAGTGACCCGCGCGCACCTGAGTGGGAGGGAGCCGTGAAAGCGCATTTTGCATGGTGGGATAAAATCATTGAGCGCAAAAAGAAAAACGGTGAAGTAGCGACCATTTTGACTGAATTTGGACCACCTGACTACATGCCGACGCTGCCTTACACGCGGCAACCGCTATCTGACCAAAATGCGATTAATGTTTATATGATGAAAATATTGCGTCAACGGTATCTTTGAGGAGATGTTAGATGGTTAGACATTAGATATTAGACCGTTTAAACAGTCAAAGTCAATGTCTTAACGGTCTAACCTCTCTAATATCAGCAGCAATCTACTGTCTAATATCTAACTCTCTAATGTCTACACTTTTAGGACGTTTTCACCCATTATTGGTGCATTTACCAATTGGGATTTTACTTTTAGCGTGTCTGTTTTCATTTTTAATAAAAAAAGAAAAATATGCCGCATTGAAACCA
>JAYTON010000519.1:0-4089 GCA_043747725.1 Saprospiraceae bacterium | reverse complement strand
AGCTCCTCAACCTGCACCCGTAGCATCTACTGTTGCTGTGGTAGCAGAAGCAGCTCCTTCCGCTCCGGCGCCTACCGAAACGCATGACCAGAGCCGTATTTATGCTTCACCGTTGGCTAAAGAAATGGCTAAAGCTGCTGGCATTTCCATTCAAAATGTACAAGGCTCGGGTGATAATGGTCGGATAGTGAAGCGAGATGTTGAAAATGCTATTTCAAAGGGTGTTGAATCAGCACCTGCCCCTTCGACTTCAGCACCTGCAACTCCCCCACAACCTGCTCCACCTAAAGCGACCCCCTCAGTATCAACTGCCTCATTTGGCAGTGAAAGCTATGAAGATACACCGCTTACGGGCATGCGTAAAACAATTGCCCGCCGCTTGAGTGAAAGCCTTTTCACCGCGCCGCATTTCTATTTGACGATGGAAATTAATATGGATAAGGCGGTAGAGTTGCGTCCAAAACTGAACGAGATAGCAGCTCCAACGAAGATTTCTTATAATGATTTAGTGGTGAAAGCATCAGCAGTAGCTTTGAAAAAACATCCTGCAATCAATTCTTCTTGGATGACAGATTTTATTCGTCAAAATCATCATGTTAACATTGGCGTAGCAGTAGCAGTCGGTCAGAGCCTTTTTGTACCCGTTATTCGCCATGCAGATATGAAGGCATTGGGTCAAATCAGTACGGAAGTCCGTGAATTAGCTGGCAAAGCCAAAGAAAATAAACTCCAATTGCCTGAAATGCAAGGCAGTACCTTTACAATTTCAAATTTGGGTATGTTTGATATAGATGAGTTTACGGCTATTATCAATTCACCTGACTCATGCATATTGGCGGTCGGTTCTATTATTCAAAAACCGATTGTTAAAAACGGTGAAATAGTGATCGGCAACATGATGAAAGTGACACTGAGCTGTGACCATCGCGTAGTAGATGGTGCTACTGGTGCTCAATTTTTGCAAACGTTGAAGAGTATTTTGGAAGATCCTATCAGATTGCTGGTATAATTTTTCTTAAAAATAAAGACAAAACGCCGTCAAGCAACTTCTTGACGGCGTTTTTGTTTTATTCAAAAAGAATGAAAAATTTTAATAAAATAATAAAATGAAAAAAACAATTGTTTTAGGGGCAACGCCCAATTCTAATCGCTATGCTTATCGAGCTACTTCAAGATTACAAGAAGAAGGACATGAAGTGATTCCAATCGGTATTAGAAAAGGGGAAATTGAAGGAATCAAAATTGAGAACGGTACCCCTCAGTATAAAGGCATTGACACCATAACTTTATATCTCAACCCTGATAATCAGAAACCTTATTACGACTATATTTTTTCGTTGAAACCGAAAAGAATTATTTTCAATCCAGGAACAGAGAATTTTGAATTAATACGGTTAGCAAAAGAGAAAGGCATTGAAACGGAGATAGGCTGTACATTAGTCATGCTTTCTATCAATGATTATTAAGAATTGTTGAAATAAGAAGATGTATAAATGATTAATTATAAGATACCCCTCAGTATTTCACTAAAAAATAAAGGCTCTTCGGATGAAGAGCCTTTATTAATATAGAAAAGCTATTTAATTAATAACCGGCGTTTTTATTGCCTTTGTATGATTTTTTCTTCATTGTTGCACCAGCAGGAGCTGCTTGTTCAGCCTCATCCTTAGCAACTTTGAATTCTACACGACGATTCATGTAGCTTGCAGAGTTTGTAGGAACAAGCGTTGTATTTTCACCATTGTAGTTCAATACAAGACGGCTACGATCAACTCCGAAACGCTTAACTAAAACGTCGATGGCATTTTCAGCACGCTTGTAAGAAAGCGCTTGATTGTAAGCATCACCGGCTACTTTATCCGTTGAACCTAAAGCAACAACTTTGAGAGTTGGATTGCTCTTCAAAACAGAAGCCACAGCTGCAAGATTGCCATATTCGCCATCTTTTACTTTCGAGCTGTTGAAATCGAAGTGAATCATAGGTAAGAACCAATCAGCAACGCCATTCATTCCACCTTTAGGTGTTGTATTCATAGTCGCTTGTAATTTTGCAATTTTAGCATCTACGATACGGTCAACATCAGCTTCAGTAGCGAAGTTAGGTTTTGGAACCTGAGCTACACCAGTGTTTTTGTCAATTTGATAACCCACTGGAGAGAAAGGCTCTTTGTCTTTGTAATCAGGCAATCCGTCACCATCACTATCAAGTGCTACACCACGTGTATCAACACGAGCACCTGAAGGTGTGTCTTTTTCCTGATCAAGAGCATCAATAACACCATCACCGTCTGTATCAGTTGGGTCATAAATTGCCCGTTTTTGCAAATCAGCTATATTAGCGTTGATTTGTTCAGCCGGATTAGCCCACCAAAGAGGTGCTGGAGTTTTAGAGTTTTTACCACCGCCGATATTGAATCCTAAACGAATATTCGTATAAGTTGGAATATCTTTTTGCTCACGGCTAACACCATCAAGGTAGTCATCATAAGTGCCCAATGGAATAACAATCTTTTCTTCGATGCCGAAGCTTACTTTGTCATTCACGCGGAAACTAATACCAATGCCGCCTTGACCTTGACCCCATTTGCCGTCGAGACCTGCAATTTTAGCAGCGTCTTTAATTTCTTTGCCACCTACTAACGTCAGGTTGGTAGTTTCTTTACCAAAGCCCATACCGACGAAGATATAAGGATTGATAGTTCTTTTACCTGCATCAAGGCGATTGTTGCCCAAACCGATAACAACATCCAATTCACCTGTAATAATTGGTGAGCTGTATTTCTGGATACCTTTTGCAGTACCCCCGTCGTTAAACTTATTGAGTGTAGGATTACTTTCGCCTTTCGCTAATAGATAGTTAAAACTACCTCTTAGTGAGAAGGTATGATCCAGTGCCTTTCTTAAATAGAGACCTGCACCGTAACCAGGAACTATTTTGTTGTTCGCATCTGATTGTGTGAAAACAACGCCAGCATGTGCTCCTGCC
Organism: Saprospiraceae bacterium; assembly: GCA_043747725.1. GTDB lineage: Bacteria > Bacteroidota > Bacteroidia > Chitinophagales > Saprospiraceae > JAAFJT01. Next base: position 1,103 of record JAYTON010000519.1, on the reverse strand, counting down.
TCCCATTGATCATTTGGTAACAATTTATATTTACCGGCTTCGGGAGATTTTTGAGCGCTTGCAGATAAAGCTGCGCCCATAAAAATAGCTAAAAATAAATTTCTTGTCATAGGGTTGAAACTTTGATGAATTAAAAAAGTTAAGTATTCAAAAATTAAAAATATACAAAATAGCTTACTTGCTTACAAAAGTATTTTGTTTTTAGGTATGTCACAAATATTTTTGTATTTTTTTTTCATTATCCTGAAATACAGCACAATAATAATATGATTTTATTATAAAAAGCAATTTTTCATAAATATTTTTTTATTATAAGATTTTATAAGAGGTGATTTTAAAAGCAGTATAAACTATTTTAATGTTCTCATAATTGTGACAACGAATTTCTCACTTTAGAAATTTCAAATGTTCTCTTGATAACATTATTAACTCATTCGTTGCTTGGCTCAATCAAATAACCCTCTCAAAGAATCGATAATAAGACGCATTATATACTATTTAGTCACTTGGCTTCTAAATTTTGATTATTTGACCTATTTGACCTATATAACTATAAAATCTTTAACTTTTCAATGATTTTATGGTCTACTTTTACGGAAGTTATATTTATTAAGTTGCCTTTTTTTTGAATATTTGTTTTTTATTGTTGTTTTTTTTAATTTTTAATGTCACAGTCTTTAAAGCAGTAAACAATTATTCCTTTTATATTGTCTAATTTCTACTATAAATAACACCTTATTAACAAAACATGGCTTCCCTCCTTTCGTGCTCTATATTGCATATCTTTAATGTCACTATTTTAAAAAAACCATCACAATACATACGTATTTTTAAACGCAACAGATTTCATGAAATGTTGATAAATTTATTTCCGAAAACATGTCACTAAAAATATTATCTCAGCCCCCCTCTTTTGAACAATATCGAGGGTTGCCAATTCGCTAAAAATTTGATTCCCAAAAAGGTTAGTAGTTAAATACAGGATTTGTTTTTTATAAAAATCATCTAAGTACATGACAAAAAAGGCAAAGTCAATTTACGGATGCATACTTCAAAGGCATTTAACAGAGCCTGGGCTAATATTTCTAATCCGTAAGCAAAAA
>JAYTON010000518.1:0-6219 GCA_043747725.1 Saprospiraceae bacterium | reverse complement strand
AGTGTAGAGACCAATTCAAGGCAAAAGGCATGGTCTGTTTTGTACAATTCAGCTTCTTCTGGGGTAATTGGTAGTAGCTGCCGAATATCCATCCATCCTTCATAACCATCCCAATCGCACCGGATTTGACACCAATTTTTCTTAGCTTTAGGCGTTTCAAGTATCTCGACCAATTCGCCAAACAGTAATTGAGTCACAATCTCCTCCTTATCCGAAGCGGCGGCTCGGACAGGTACTACACTCAATTGACAAATGGCTGGATTGGTCATCGATAAATTAGCAATAATGAGCAAATATGATTTTAATGAAAAGAATCGGGCTTAGTTAGGTCTTATTTTAATTTCGTCTCAAAAATAATAACTCTACCTGAAAAGCCGTTAAAAAGACAATAAATTATATTTCTAAATTTTAATTCCTGTATATATCCAAATAATGGTTCATTTTTCTAACAATTCGGTATATTCAAATACTTTTGCATGAAATTTGGTGAACACAAGTTTATGAAAAAATTAATTGTTTTTTTAATAACTGTACTGTCTTTTGGCAAACTTTTTTCCCAAGACCGTCAATTTACGCAATTCTACACCTCTCCACTCACCCTCAACCCAGCTCTAACAGGCGTTTTTGATGGTAAATATCGAGTAGGTGCTATTTATCGTGACCAATGGCGTGGGCTGCTTCAGCAACCCTATCAGACCTTTGCGTTCGGTGCTGACCTGCGCCTCGAACCTTTTCGCAGCAATGTCAGTAAAGATAAAATCGGCGTTGGCTTGCTTTTTTATAGAGATAAAGTGAATGCATTGGATTTTTCAACCACTCAAATTGCTATCTCAGGTGCTTATCACAAGGCATTGAACATCAATAACTCACAATATTTATCGTTGGGTTTCCAAATGGGGTTGACACAGAGAAATATCAATTATGAAAACCTTTCTTTTCAAGATCAATGGAACGGCATTGATGGCTATTCATTGCCTCAAGTAGAGCGATTGCCTGAAAATAACTTTGGCTACAACGACATGACAGTGGGTTTGAACTATACCGTTCAACTTGAAAACAAAACATCTATTTTTGCAGGTGCCTCATTTCACCATTTAAATAAACCAAATGTGGCGTTTTTTAAAGGTGAAGAAATACCTAAAATACCGCTTTTCCCGAGGTATTCTGTTCAATTAGCGATGAATTATCCGATAAACAAAGCGCACACAATATTTATGTCACCGCGTTTAGTTACCACTTTGCAAGGACCACATTTGACCGCCAATGTCGGAACAAACTTTCGTTTAACAATTGATAAAACGTATGGCACGGCTTTGCATTTGGGCAGTTGGGTACGTCCTGTAAAAAGTAAAGATGGTTTCAACATTGACGCCGTAGTGTTGATGGGTGGTTTGGAGTTTAACAATATCCTCGTCGGTTTGAGCTATGATTTGAATATTCCAACTTTAAAAAATTATCGCCGCTCACAAAATGTGTTTGAAATATCCTTGATTTATCTCGGCGAATATGATAATGATGAGTTACTTTGCCCTTCATTTTAAAGGAGCATAAAATTATGACCGTTACAATCATCGGGACTGGTAAAGTCGCCTTTCATTTGAGTAAAAGATTCGTTGAAAAAGGCGTTCATATTCAGCAAATAATTGGGCGAAATGCGGATAAAGCCGCTTGGTTAGCCTCTATTTTGAATACCAATTTTGAGACTGATTTTAATAAAATAAAGACGGATAATGATGTTTATATCATAGCGGTCAGCGATGCTGCTATCCCCTCAGTAGCTAATCAACTTTCACAAGTACTTGACAATCAATTAGTTGTACACACCTCAGGCTCAATTCCTTCTACTGTATTACAACCTTATTTTAAAAACTTTGGTGCTTTCTATCCGCTTCAAACTTTCTCATTTGAAAGTCAACCTGATTTTAATAATATACCTATTTTTATCAATTCTACACCCCCTCAGTATTTATCGATTTTGAAAGATTTAGGAGAAAAAATTTCTAATAAAGTATATGAATTAGAAGATGAAAAGCGCATTGTTCTGCATATTGCTGCCGTTTTTGTCAATAATTTTACCAATCAATTATTTAAAATGGCTGATGATATTTTAGAAAAAGAAAATTTATCATTTGATGTTTTAAAACCATTAATTCAAGAAACAGTTAATAAAATTCATCACTACGCCCCTTCGGATATGCAAACCGGACCCGCTAAACGAGGCGACTTGATAACCATTCAAAAACATCTTGATTATTTAAATAAAAATACCCCCTCTCAGTATTTTGACCTTTATAAAATGTTTACTGAACTTATAAAATAACAGTCCCCTAAATCCCGCAGTGAGGGACTTCTTTCTGTTTTTCAATTGATTCATCGTTTTAAATTTTTAAGAAAAATAATGAGAATAATAGGCGACATACCACATCCCATCATGAAAATAACTGTCTTCAAGAACGACGGTAAACTCAGTATCAAATTTGAATCAGGCTTAATCGAGCAGATTTATAAATTTAGAGACGATGAACGCTTGCAAACTTTTGAAGATGTACAAAAGGTTGTAGATGAAGCATTTATACAAAAAACCGAAGAAATACTGAGGGGTATGTACAACATAAAACAGGCAGCCATGAATCGGCATTTAGCCATCGATGAAGAAGAGTTTGAGGTAATCATATAAAAAAAGACGAAGCGAATTGAATCGCTTCGTCTTTTTTTTTATGCTAAGAAAATGAATCAAAATTGATAAAAAAAATTCATCATTCATCATTTCCCGCCTGTTGTCTTTTGAAATTCAGCCATATATTCATCCCATTTTTTGGTTTTATACACTTCGTCAGAGGCATATTTCAATTCAGCCATCAATTGGTCAGGCTTTTTGTAGCCTGGAGAAATGACGATGCGCTCGTAAGTAGTCGTGAGATAAACAATAGACGGGTAGCCCATATTGCCATCCAAAAGCGAATAAGCGAGTGTATGTACACCATTGCGTCCTTGATTGGCGACATATTCAAATTTATGACCATTGAAATCAATCGCTTCTTTCATTTCAGCATCAAGTTTGACGCAATAAAAGTTTTTAGTGAGATATTCAGCCACTTTTTCGTCAGTAAAAGTTTCTCTATCCATCACTTTACACCAGCCACACCACTCAGTAAAAACATCGACCAAAATCTTTTTAGGCGCTTTTTTGTTCAATTCAGCAGCCTCTTGCCAAGTCAACCAATTCACTTTGATAGCAGGTTTGATTGCTTCTTTTTGTTGAAAAGTAAACGCTGAAATCGCTAATGCGCCGGCAATAAAAAGCAGGGCAGGTAGAAATATTTTTTTCATGATGAATATTTTATTTTATTAATTTTTTTAAAAGAGAAAGAAGTTCAAAATTCGTTGAAAAACATCAATTTTGCAAACACACCTCACTTTTTATGCGTTAAAATTTCATTAAATAAACGTTTTATGTCAAAAAAGAAAATAATCGTAGCGATTGGTGGTTCCAGCGGCTCTATTTACGCTAAAGTTTTATTGGATAAATTGGTCGCTATGCAAGAGCAAATTGAAGCAGTAGGCATCGTCATGAGTGATAATGCTAAGTACAATTGGGAATATGAGTTAGAAAAACCGTTTGATACTGAGGGGTGGTTGCCGGTGCATTTTAATTTTTATGAAAAAATGAACTTTATGGCACCCTTCGCCAGTGGCTCTGCGAAATACGAAGCGATGATAGTCTGTCCTTGCTCGCTGGGCTTAATGGCGCGCATTGCTACGGGTGTGTCCAATGATTTGGTCACACGAGCAGCTGATGTGATTTTGAAAGAACGCCGCCGCTTGATTTTAGTCCCCCGCGATACCCCCCTCAGTATCATCCATATTAACAACATGAAAATCCTCACCGAAGCAGGTGGCATCATCTGCCCCGCCACACCGAGTTTTTATAGCAAACCTAAGACTTTTGAAGAATTGGCAGCAACGGTGATTGACCGCATTTTGGATTTGGCAGGATTTGATTTGAAAAGTTATCGGTGGAGTGAGTAGGAAGGAAGCGAATAATTTTAAAATCTATTTCACCAAAGTAATACTCCCTTTCCGAAATTCCGTTTCACCATCTTTATATTCCAACTCGGCGAAATAGGTATAGACGCCGGACAGAAAAGGGCGTCCGTCCCAAGCGAAGGTGATGTCATTGGGTTTGAAGTTGTCGGCTTGAAAAACGAGGCTGCCCCAACGGTCAAATATTTGGAAGGTCTTGATATTTTTGACATCTCCGTTGTCATAAATCATCAACAGGTCATTATTGCCATCGCCATTCGGTGAAAAGGCGTTCGGAATATAGGCTTGATGACAATCATCGTAATAAATCTTTATCGCATCAGTGACTCTGCCACATCTATTATTGACTGAAACATAATAAATCCCCGATTGCAAAACAACGATGCTATTTTGCGTGGTGCCGTCTTGCCATAAATAATTGGCTTCTTCAGCTTGGGCTTTGAGGACTATTTTTTTACCCAAGCACAATGTTGTATCCACACCCAATTCTACTGAGGGGAGGGCTACAAAACGAATAGTGACGCTATCGGTGGCATAACAAAAGTTTTATCTATATTGACCTTGTATTTGCCCGTTTTGGTCACGAAGTAAATAGAATCGGTTTTGTTATCCTGCCATCGATAATGAGCGCCTGCAATATTGGGATTGAGGACAATCACTTGCCCTTCACACACGATCGTATCATGCCCAAGCTCAATGTCAAATGAATTGCCGCCTACTTTTACAATCACTGAATCGGTGAATTGGCGCTTGCATTTATCGGTCACTTGCACAATATATTGTGTGGTCACTAAAGGTTTAGCGATGGGGTCAGCGATGTTGGCGTTGCTCAAGCCTGCCAAAGGTGTCCATTTATAACTCACGCCCCCAGCAGCTTTGAGTTTGACTTGTCCACCAATACAAAGGGTTGTGTCAGGTAATTTATCCAAAAAGGTATTGTATTGCAGACAGAATTTTTGTTCATTGTTCGAACCGCCCGTCGAAGCCGTAAAACCCCAATACACGAGCGGGTCGCCATTGAAAATATCCTTTACAATATCGCCCGTGTAGCTGAGAAGTGGAACACAATCCCAAGTCAAGTCAAGTTTTTTAAGCGTGGCATTCCAGACAACGCGGAGGTCATGATATTGACAATCTTCTACATTGGCATTGTTCCCAAAGGCTTTGGGTCCTGCGAGAGTATTGCCAGAATTATGGTTCACCACCCCATTTTTGATAATGGCAACATGGTCGTAAACAGGGTCGCCTTCATCCGTATTTTGATAAGTATCCAATTCAATACCGATGGAAGGTCTGACGCCACTAAAGCCCAAGCCTTGACCGACCGTACCAATGGATGTACTGACAGGTTGAAAACCGAAGACAAAACCATCAGCTCCTTCAACATCCACACAGCCGAGAAAAATATCTACCGAAACATCAAACGATTCATTCAGATTGATTTTTTTTTCATTCCAAACAGAACCGACGACGCCATTTTGGGCAGGAGTCAATGTCCAACAGTTGCTACTGCTTTGGAAAGCTTTGCCATTCACGATGAATTGGGCTTGGAGGGGAGTATATATATATAAGATAGTAGTTACTAAGATAGTTGTGTATTTCTTTAGCATGTTTTTAGTATGTTGTTTTTTGTTTCACAAAAACTCCTTTCCTATATGTTTAAACGAAAAGCGGCTTTGCCACGATTGCATTTCAACATCGGTATCATCATCACTCAAATCTACGTTGTGTAAGAGGTTGAGGTGCTCAATTTCATCCCAATAACTGAGATTTTGATGTATTTCTACTTGTTTTTCTATAAAAAAATGGGCTTTTTCTAATAAAGATTCACTGACTGAATAAGCACAATATGCCTCCTGCCATTTGAATTTGTACCAACCAGTTTTGAAATCATGCATTTGATACCACCTCTGAGTAATACCTTGTACAAAACGCATAGTTTCGTGCAAAGGCAAAAGCGGATTTTGAGTAAAAAGAATATGAACATGATCACGATTGCCATTCACGATAGCCACTTCGCAGCCTTGCTCAATGAATCTTTTTTCTATTTCAAGATAAAACAAAGATTCTAAATCGGGATCAATCAATACACTGTTTTCGTTAATGTGAAAAATAGCATGTACCCATAGTTTGAAGAAAGTTGTTCTCATAAAATATTGGCGTTGAGTATGTTAC
>JAYTON010000517.1:0-8932 GCA_043747725.1 Saprospiraceae bacterium | reverse complement strand
ATGAATTCAGTGAATATATTTTAACTTATCTCGATAAACTGATAAAACTTAGTAAAATAAATTCAAAATAATTGATGTATATACATGATTTTTTTATTTTTGCATCAATCTCCTTTACTTAAATTAAAGCTTTGAAGGTTAGCAAACAGAAATATATAATTAAAAATCAAAATCGTGTTAGTAAAAATAAAATTAAAAAACTCAGATGACAATGTCATCTTGGATGACAACGTTTACGAATTCCTGACATCCGATCCTTATCTATCTCAGATAAAGTTTGTTGATAATCTTCGTAAGCATTCGAGCGGATGCGTCGTATTCCAAAAAACTTGGAAGAACGCCGACGGTGGTGGTTACAAAACCGAAACAATTTATTTACACAAGCTTATAGCCGAAAAATTTCTTGCTGCTCAACGCACTGCCGTGAAAAACTTGGTGGGTGCTAAAAATGGTGATAAATTGGACAATCGCTTGGATAATATCTTGTGGAGGTCAAGATCTGTTGCCAGCCGACAGCGCAAAACAAGCAGCCGTGCAGGATACACGGGCGTTTATCAAGAGAATAATCGCTACAGAGCTGTCATTTCAATCAATCGGAAATCCGTACATCTTGGTATGTTCGACACTCCCGAAGAAGCTGCGGAAGCGTATAACCGCAAAAGCCGTGAATTATTTGGTGACGAAGGGAAAGTCAATAAATTGGTTGGCTCAAAATCTAAATAATTCAAAAAAAAGAACGCCGCGCTTTGCACGGCGTTCTTTTTTAAATTATTTTATTCGGCAAAACCCTCTTGTTGATATTCAGGATGAGGATATTTATAGAACCCTTCGCCTGTTTTCACACCTAATTTGCCTTCAGCCACATATTTTTTCAATACTTCTGCAAACCTTTGGCTGCGGCTATCGTTGCGCCCTTTCGTTACGTGCCAGGCTGTTTCCAATCCTATTTGGTCCAGTATGCCGAAAGGACCTAACCCCATCTTCGTATTGCCCATCCAAGATTTATCAATGTCTTGAATATTAGCGACACCCCGTGCGAGCAAATCACCCGCCGAACCCAACAAAGCCATGAGCATTTGATTGAATATATAGCCTGGATTTTCTTTTTGAATCAAAACAGGAATTTGGTGTATTTTTTTACTCAAATCCATCAAAAGGTTAATCACCCACCCCTCAGTATTGGGGTGCGGCATGATGTCCACAACGTTCATGGTGAACACATCATGAAAATGCCAAGCACAAAAACGCTCGGGGCAACCACTGTCTTCAGCGAACATAGTAGGCAGTAAATAAGACGTATTGGTCGTTACAACTGTTTGATTTTCAAAGAGTTGTGAAAAATCTTGATACAATTGTTTTTTAATAGTCATATCCTCAGTAACGGATTCGCTCACTAAATCAATGTCTTTCACAGCCTCTTTTTTATCGGTCGTGGTGGTGATGCGCGATTGAGCTGCTTGGGCATCCCCCTCAGTAATTAGCCTTCTTTTGACCAATGAGCCTAAGAGTTTTCCCTGTGTAATCAAGGCTTTCTGCAATGAAGATTCGGTAATATCATAGAAACGGACATTGAATCCGTCAATAGCACAACGCAATCCAATCCGCAATCCGAGGGTGCCGCTGCCGATGATGAGTATATTTTTTATGTCTTCAATTTTGAGCATCTAATTTTTGATTTAATGTGTGATTGAAATTTGAGAGAACAAATATTTAAATAAATTAGCGTAATTTTACACACTTTTTTTTTAAAATTAAAATAAACAGAAATATGCTTGACGAAGATTTTATACTACAACCAGATGAGGAAAGTTTTGAACACGAGGAGTCAGAAGAGTTGTTGCCATTGATTGAAGATGAGATGTATGAGCATCTGCGGATAGTCGTGGACAAAGGTCAGACTGCCGTTCGGCTCGATAAATATCTGTCCGATCGGTTGCCAAAAGTGAGTCGTAATAAAATTCAAGATGCCATACACGCAGGTTCGGTAATGGTTGATAATCAAGTAGTTAAGCCGAATTATCGCATTAAACCCAATCAAACTATTACCGTTATTTTCCCTGAAATGCCAGATGAGGGAACGCTTCATGCGGACAATATTCCGCTTGAAATTGTGTATGAAGATGATGATATATTGGTAATCAATAAACAAGCAGGTCTGGTTTGTCATCCGGGAGTTGGGAATAAACGCGGCACTTTGCTCAATGCTTTAGCCTATTATTGGCAGCAAAAAGAAGAGCCTTTACAAAAGATGATGCCTGAAGAACGCCCGGGTTTGGTGCATCGGATTGATAAAGATACGAGCGGCTTGTTAGTAGTAGCCAAAAATCAATATGCTTTGACGCATTTGGCGCGTCAATTTTTTTATCACACGATTGAAAGAAAATATTGGGCTTTGGTGTGGGGAGAGCCTGAGGAGAAAACGGGGACTATTAATGTGCATATTGGTCGTAATCCGCATGACCCTCTTGTGATTATGCCATTTCCAGAAGGCGAGTCGGGTAAACATGCGGTGACACATTTTAAGGTGATAGAGCCGATGTATTATGTGAGTCTTGTCGAATGTCAATTGGAAACGGGGCGTACGCATCAGATACGGGTGCACATGAAATACCTCGGTCATCCGCTATTTATGGACGAGCGTTACGGAGGGCATCGCATTTTGAAAGGCACTATTTTCTCAAAATACAAACAATTTGTATTAAAAGCGATGGATTTGATGCCACGTCAGTCGCTTCATGCCCGTTCTTTAGGCTTTGAGCATCCAACTACGGGTAAATGGATGCAGTTTGAATGTCCTTTGCCACCTGATTTTGCAAGCTGTTTGGATTTGTGGCGGGATTATGTGGCGGAGCGGAAGGCTTTGTTGTAATATTTTGAAATTTAGTTTATGAAACTACCCCCTCAGTATTTGCTGTTATTTTTCAACTATTTAAATAACTTTGCGGGCTTTTTTTAGCTTAATTCTTATTATACAATGGCATATTGTCGGAGTGACTGGAAGTCACTCCGACAATTAATTGATAGAGAATAAGCGATTTATTCCAAATAGGTTTTTCATCATTCAATTGAAATGCGGTTAAAAACACTCGAAATAAAAGGGTTTAAAAGCTTCGCAAACGAAACGATTATCCACTTCAACGAAGACGTTATTGGCATTGTAGGTCCGAATGGGTCGGGCAAATCCAATGTCGTGGATGCTATTCGATGGGTACTCGGGGAGCAAAAAAGCTCAGAATTGCGCTTGGATAAGATGAATTCCGTTATTTTCAACGGCACTAAAAAACGCAAAGCGGGGCAATTGGCGCAAGTTAGTCTGACTTTTGAAAACACTAAAAACTTGTTGCCTACCGAATATTCGATGGTGACGATTTCGCGTATTCTTTATGCGTCGGGCGATTCTGAATACCGTTTGAATGGCGTCACTTGTCGCCTAAAAGATATTACCACATTGTTTATGGATACGGGTATTGGCTCTAATTCTTATGCAATTATTGCATTAGGAATGGTGGACGATATTTTGAATGATAAACAAAACTCTCGCCGCATGATGTTTGAGCAGGCGGCGGGTGTATCGAAATATAAAGCGCGTAAAAACGAAACGCTGAACAAACTCAACGCTACAGAAGAAGACCTCAATCGCATTGAAGATTTACTTTTTGAAATAGATAACAACTTGAAAACGCTTGAAAAACAAGCAAAACGCACTCAAAAGTATTTTGACCTCAAAGCAGAGTATAAAATAATGTCTATTGATTTGGCGGTTTTGAAATTGTCTGTTTTTAAAGAAGATTATAAAAAAATTGAAAAGCAAATAGAAGTTGATACGGATAATTACCGTCAAATAGATGTGCATAGTATTCAACTCGAAGCCCAAATTGAGAAAGATAAAAAAGATAATATTGAAAAAGAGCAATTGTTGAGTGAGCGGCAACGCGAGTTGAACAGCACCGTTGGACGTATCAGAGGTATGGAAAATGATAAGCGGATGGCGCAACAACGCAAGGCTTTCATGGAGCAAAATATGCAAAAAGTGAATGAACAAATCGCTTCATCCACTACGCGTATTGCGCAACTCAGTGAGGATATTGATTATTACAGAACAGAGATTAATTCTGAAAAAAGATTAGAACAAAAGCTCGAAGAACAAGTAGAAGAAGCCAAGCAAAAGCTCGATAATATACGCGATAATCATGGCTCACTCAAAGCAGGTCTGGATATTTTTTTACAACAACAACAGGTGATTGAACGCCAAATAATTGAGCATGAAAAGCAAAAAGCTATCTCAACCAATAACATTGAAAATCTCAATCGAGATATTCTCAGAACCGATGAAGAGACCAAAGGACGCCGTGATGAGGTCGAGATACTGAGGGGTAAGTTGAAAACAATTGAAGATAAGGAAAATACACAACTGACTGATATTCAACAAGTTGAAAAAGAGGAAGATAAGCGTTTAGCTGATTTGGATAAAGCCACGCATCAATTAGATGACCTAACGAAGCAGTTGGCTGATGTCAATCGTAAATTAGATGCTAAGAAAAATGAGTATAAATTGACCAAATCTATGGTCGAAAGCCTCGAAGGCTTTCCTGAATCCATTCGTTTTTTAAGTAAAGAAAAAACTTGGACGGCACCACTGCTTTCTGACCTGATTTATGTTCAAGAAGAGTACCGCACGGCTATTGAAAACTTTCTTGAGCCTTACCTCAATTATTATGTTGTTCAGAATTTAGAAGAAGCTTATTCAGCCATTCGTTTGCTCAATAATACTCAAAAAGGGAAAGCTAATTTTTTCCTTTTGGATGCTTTTGAACATGCACTTTATGAGACGAAGGGTTTGGTCAATGCCCGTCCAGCTACTGATTTGGTGCAAGTAGATTTGCAGTATCAACGCCTGTTTAGTTTTCTATTGCACAATGTTTTAATTACGGATTTATCTGATTTGAGTGATTTTAAAATGGATAGTGCTTCGGCGAATGGGGAAGGAGTCGTTCTAACAAAAAGTGGTACGATGACCCGTCGGAAATTTAGTATTTCAGGTGGTTCGGTTGGTTTGTTTGAGGGTAAAAAGATTGGGCGGAAGAAAAATCTTGAAATTTTAGAAAAAGAAATCAAAGATACTGAGGGGTTAGCCGCTGACTTAACTGCTCGATTGTTTCAAGTCAGAAACGACATATCGTTCTTTAAAAACAATGATAAAAAGAAGGAAATTCAAGCGGGTACTGAGGGGTTGAATAAAATACGCCAAGAGCGCGTGTTTATGCAAACGAGATTGGATAACTTTTCAACATTTATTCATGAAGCAGATGATAAAAGACGGGATGCAAAAGAGCAGATTGAAGTCTTAATTAAAAAGATACAAGATATTGATAATCAATTAGTTATCAATAAAAAACAATCGGATGCTGTCAAGTTGGAAATGGCTCAAGCGGACGGTTCTTTCCGTTCCGTTTCAGACGCTATGTCGCAGACTTCACAGACTTATAATGAAAAGAATGTCGAGTTTATCCGGCAACAAAATAAGGTTTCGACACTTCAAAATGAATTGAGTTTTAGAGAAAAACAAATCGCTGAAAATCAAGCAGCTTTGCAAAATAATGAAAAGATTTTAGTAGAATCCAAAGAAGAATTGGAACATGTGGACGATGATATTTTACGCTATGAAATCGAATTGCAAGACGGTTATAAGCTGCGACGTGAACGGGAGGGCAGCCTGAATGAGTTTGAGCAATCTTACTATCAAAAGAAAAACGCTATCAATAAAATGGAAGACGATTTGAGGAAACTCAATCGTCAACGCACGGATTTGCAGTTTTTAGTGAATAATTTGAAAGATAAATTCAATGATTTAAAAATTCAAATCACGGCTATCGGCGAGCGTTTGCAAGTAGAATTCAACATTTCAGTCAATGATTTGATTAATCAAAAGCCTAAAGAAGGCTTTATTAGGGAGGATTTGCAGCGAAAAGTGGATAATCAAAAACGTCAATTGGATACTTTCGGCGAAATTAACCCGATGGCTGTTGATGCTTACAATGAAATGCAAGAACGCCACGATACCATTGCCGAACAACGCGATGATATTGTGAATGCTAAAGTTTCATTGCTCCAAACAATGAAAGAAATTGAAGAAACGGCAACCGCACAGTTTTTAGAAGCCTTCAATACGGTTAGAATTTCATTTATTGATGTATTCAAAAGTCTTTTTGATGAAGATGACACTGCCGATTTGATTCTCATCGACCCGAATAATCCGCTTGAGTCGGGTATTCAGATCATTGCTAAACCCAAAGGCAAGCGTCCGCAAAGTATCGCACAACTTTCGGGCGGTGAAAAAACATTGACGGCTACGGCTTTGCTATTTGCATTGTATCTTTATAAGCCTGCGCCTTTCTGTATTTTTGATGAAGTAGATGCGCCTTTGGATGATGCAAATATTGGAAAGTTCAATAAAATCATTAAGAAATTCTCTAAAGATTCCCAATTTATCATCGTCACCCATAATAAGGCGACGATGGCGGCAGTGGATGTAATATATGGTGTGCATATGCCTGAACAAGGCGTGAGCGAAGTGACTCCAGTTGACTTTCGTCAGTTGTGAATTATGAGTTCGACTGAACGCGAACTAATAACTCTCAACACACTTCCGAACTCATCACTTATAACTCACAACTAAAAAATGAAACCTTTCATTATTGGCATCACAGGCGGCTCAGGCAGCGGCAAGACAACTTTCATCAAGCATATTCGGGATCAATTTTCCGAAGCGGAGTTGTGTATTATTTCTCAAGATGATTATTATCGCCCTCGCAGTGAGCAGGCGATGGATGATAAGGGTGTGCATAATTTTGATTTGCCTCAATCCATTGATAAGAAGGCATTTCATGCCGATGTTGAGAAATTACTGAGGGGTGAAGCGGTTAAAAAAACGGAGTATGTTTTCAATAATACGGATGCGACCCCCTCAGTAAAAGTGTTCAAACCTGCGCCGATTGTGATTGTGGAAGGGCTTTTTGTTTTTCACTATAAAAAAATCTACAGATTATTGGATTTGAAAGTCTTTTTTTATGCGGCTGACCATTTGAAGGTGATTCGGCGAATTTTGAGAGATCAAGTGGAACGCGGCTATCCGATAGATGATGTTTTATACCGCTATGAGCATCATGTGATGCCAAGTTATTTGAAATATATACAGCCTTATATGCAGGATGCGGATTTGATTATCAATAATAATACAGATTTTAATATGGGTTTGGACGTTTTAGGGGGTTTTTTACGGGATAAGTTGAATCAGATTGAAAAGCAGGATAGGGAATAAAATAACTGAGGAGGTCATTCATCGCTCTTTGATTCAGCAAATTGGACGTTTTCATCAACATCATTTCTTCCTCACTCGCTTCAACGGTAATAAATTCATCGCATTCCGACTCAAATTTTCTATACCCACTCGGGCAAAACGGCTGCTTTCATCATAAAATAGAAAAATAATGGGGGCTTCTTCTATCAATATTTTATCCAATTGGTGGTAGAGGTCATACCTTTTGGTATCATTATTTTCACTGAGGGCTGCTTCATAAATGCGGTCAAATTCGAGGTTTTTGAAGCGCGTATAATTAGGCGGCGCAGGGTTTTTGGAATAAAAAAAAGTATAGTACGATTCAGCATCAGGATAATCCGCAATCCAAGAACCTCTGAAAAAAGGGGTCGTTCCTTTGGTCATCATTTCGCGCATCGTGGCGGTTTCCATCACATCGAGATTGGTTTTGATGCCGAGTTCCTCCCATTGCCGAGCGATGAATGTGCAGAGGTCGAGGTAATCTTTATTGAGCGTTAATTTGATAGTGGGAAGACCTTTGCCATTTGGAAAACCAGCTTCGGCGAGCAATTGTCTGGCTTTTGCAGGGTTGTAATTATATCCAGTCTGCCGCGCTCCGCTCACAGTGACACCATTTTTGCTATCAATGAAAGGGCTATCTTTTTGAGTAGAAAAATCAATAAAAGAAGGCAATCCTCTTGGAGCAAAACCGGCAGTTGCAGGTTGACCCATTGAATTGCGTAAGGTTCTAAGCATCAATTCTCTATCAAAACCATAGTTCAGAGCCTGTCTAACCTTCTTGATACTGAGGGGGTTGATGGGATTCGCGGCAGTAGCTTTATCTTTAGAAAAATCCATGTTGATGCCCAAATATTCTGAGTTCAGATAGGGCGTTTTGATGAGTTGTATTTTGCCAAATTGCTTGGGTTGCAGCTCGCCGTCTTGGGTCAACAATTCGTTGACCACGCTGGATTCTATGCCGACCATGTAATCAATTTTGCCCTTCATCATTTCCAAATAGGCAGTCTTTCTATCGGGCATAAAACTCACTCGTACGCCATCTAAATAAGGCAATTGCACACCATTTTCATCTTTTTCCCAGTAATTGTTGTTTTTTAAGAGAAACAAACCTTGATTTTCCAACCATTTTTTAAAGACAAATGCCCCTGTTCCAACGGGGTTTTTTCTAAAATCTTTTTTATAAAAATCAATGGCTTCCTTTGGCACAATGCAACAATATTGCATGGTCAAAATATTCAACATCGGGCGAAACGGCTTTGCCAAATGAAAAATAAACGTCGTGTCATTCTTTGCTTCAAAAGGATTTTGAGGGCGAACACGGTCTTTAAATATCCACGAACCCGAGGAATTAACAGTCGTATCTATAATCCGATTGAAACTGTACACCACATCCGCCGCTACCATTTTTCGACCTTTTCCATTAGGAAAACAAGCATTATCATGGAAATAAACTGCATTATTCAAATGAAAAGTATAATCTAAACCATCTTTTGAAATTTCCCAACGCTTCGCTAAACAGGGGATAATGTTCAACGAATCATCCAAATAAACCAAGCCATTGTACAGGTGATCCACCGCCCACATGATGGCTTGATT
>JAYTON010000516.1:0-2696 GCA_043747725.1 Saprospiraceae bacterium | reverse complement strand
TAAACCAACTTTTTAAAATGCGCGTTGTCATTCAGAGAGTGAAAGAAGCCTCAGTAACGATTGAGGGTCAAAGAAAATCGGCGATTACTGAGGGGTTGCTCGTTTTAGTAGGCGTTGAAGATATTGATACTGATGAAGATATAAATTGGTTGGCGGCTAAAATTGCGAATCTTCGGATATTTGGAGATGACAATGGTTTGATGAACCGTTCGGTTATGGATATTGAAGGCGAAATGCTTGTAGTGAGTCAATTCACCTTACATGCGAGTACCAAAAAAGGCAATCGTCCATCGTTTTTGAAAGCGGCTAAACCTGATTTTGCTGTGCCGATGTATGAACGATTTGTAAAAGAATTGAAAAAAGTATCTAATCTGAAAGTACTGACTGGAGAATTTGGTGCGGATATGAAAGTGGCTTTGCTGAACGATGGACCTGTGACGATTGTTATGGATACGAAGAATAAGGAATAGTTTTTGAATTTAATATGAATAATATTGAAAATAGATTTTATACAAAAGGACTTGTTTTTAACTTTTTAATAAAAAATTAGACAAATGAAGTTTATTAAAACACGTAAATGGTTGATTATCATGGTATTAGCTGGGGTAGGTTTGGCAGCAAACCGTAAAACAGATCATGGTAAGTATTTTGAAATTAGTAAAAATATTGAAATTTTTACTAATCTCTACAAGGAACTCAATACCTATTATGTAGATGATGTTGACCCTTCAAAGCTCATGCGGACAGGAGTGGATGCGATGCTAAATTCGCTCGATCCTTATACTAATTATATTTCCGAAAGCGATATTGAAGGCTATCGGTATATTACTGAAGGTAAATACAATGGCGTAGGTGCAGCTTTTGATAAAACAGGTGATTTTGTTTTTATCACTGATGTCTTTGATAGCTCCCCTGCTCAAAAAGCGGGATTGAAGCCAGGCGATAAAATCTTGGCTGTAGATGGTAAATCTGCCTTGAATAGAAGCGTGGATGAAGTCGGCGATATACTTAAAGGTGCAGCTGGAACGGATGTCGAGTTGACCATCAATCGCCCTCAACTCAATGGCTCGGATAAAAATATGAAAATAAAAGTCGTGCGAGATGAAGTTACTGAGCAAAATGTGCCTTATTCTGGTATGCTTAATGACCATGTCGGATACATTGTTTTAACGACTTTTACACGTGATGCGGGTGAAAACGTTAAAAAAGCTTTTGTTGAATTGAAAGAAAAGAACCCTAATTTAAAAGGCGTTATTTTCGATTTGCGAGATAATGGCGGTGGTTTGCTCAATGAAGCAGTCAATATTTGTAATATTTGGATTCCTAAAGGTGAAATGGTGGTGACGACTAAGGGAAAGGTAGTGGATTGGGACAGAAGTTTCAAAACATTGAACCCCTCAGTAGATGAGCAAATGCCGATAGTTGTATTGGTGGATAGAGGTACTGCTTCCGCTTCCGAAATCGTATCAGGCACTTTGCAGGATTATGATCGGGCGATTGTCATGGGTCAACGCAGCTTTGGGAAAGGCTTAGTTCAAAATATGCGTGATATTGGGTATAATTCAAAATTAAAACTAACGACTGCCAAATATTATGTGCCGAGTGGGCGATGCATTCAAGCAGTAAGTTATGATAAGGGTAAGCCTGTAGAAGTAGCGGATTCTGTCAGAGCTGTTTTTAAAACACGAGCAGGTCGTACTGTTTTAGATGGTGGCGGTATTAAGCCCGATGTTTTGTTGAATAAATCAGGTGATTTTGGTTTGATGAAAACATTGAAAGATAAATTTTTATTGTTTGATTATGTCACCATGTTTGCTCTGAAAAATGATAAGATAGAAGAACCTGAGAAATTTAGATTTACGCAATTCGATGATTTTGTTGAATTTTTAAACAAAAAGAATTTTCAATACGATTCTGAAAGTGAAAAACTGTTGAAAAAACTCAAAGAGGAGGCTGTTAAAGATAAATATTCAGCGACGATTGAAGGCGAACTGAAAGCAATAGAAACTAAAATCAAATCGGATAAGAAAAATGATCTTTTGAAACATAAGGATGAAATAATAGATGAAATAGAGCGTGAAATCATCGCTCGATACTATTATGAGAAAGGTAAAATCAAAATCGGTTTGCGGAATGATATTGAGATTCAAGAAGCCATTAAAGTTTTGGAAGATGCTCCACGCTATAAATCGCTTTTGAAAAAGAATTAAATCAAAATAAATTTAATTTAATTATAATTTAAATTTCTAAAAATCGGCTCAAAAGGTAACTTTGAGCCGATTTTTTTATTCATATACTGAGGGGTCTTTTAATATGGCTTATATTTTAAATATAGAATCTGCAACCAGTATCTGTTCTGTTTGCATCAGTCAAGACGGCGAGTTGCTTTCAATTCATGAAACAGATGCCAATAAACACGCATCTGAAATTACTTTGATGATTGATAAATGCCTCACTGAGGCAGGTTTGAAAATGACAGACCTTTCAGCAGTTGCCATCAGCAATGGACCTGGCTCATATACGTCCTTGCGCGTAGGAGCGTCCACAGCTAAAGGGATTTGCTATGCACTCAATATCCCGATGATAGCTGTTGATACGCTCCAGTCGCTTGCAATGGCGGCATATCTCGAAGTACGAGATGATGCTGCATTTTACTGTGCTATGATTGATGCACGGCGTATGGAAGTCTATTCAGC
>JAYTON010000515.1:0-26518 GCA_043747725.1 Saprospiraceae bacterium | reverse complement strand
AATGACGACCTTGTGAGTGGCGTAGCCAGCATTTATGCTGAAAACCCTAAGCCTGAACACATAGCTTTTTTTGAAAAAAGCATTCCGAAAGTAGATGGTATGGCGAGTCTAAATTTTGTAGGCAATTATGTAAAAGTATTAGATAAACTCGGCGAAGGCAATATCCTTGAAAAAATGGGAAAATTGAAAGACATAGGCGTCAATCAAGCACAATCCCCTTGGCGTAGATTTGCCTGTGCAAAAGCCATCAATGATGTGCGGAAAAAATATAAAACGCAAGCCAATACCAATTACTCGGAGTTGACAAAAATGCTCACCGAAATTGTCAATAAAGAATCTAACGAGCAATTGAAAGCTATTTTTGCTCAAATGTTAGGGGTATAATTGATGTCAAAATCTTTACTAAAAACGCCTCCTCGACTTGAGAAGGCGTTTTTAGTAACTTGACTTTAATACTTTCTTAACCAATAATAGAGTTAAAATATCGTTTTCAAGCAACCCCCTCAGTATAAACATTGTTTTCACTAAACTTTTTAATAAAAATTAGGTTCACACTTTAATTATTATCTCATTTAAAATAAAAATAACATGAAACTACTCAAAAATAAATTTATCTGGTTTTTCACACTATCAGCTATTTTTGTCTCTTGGAACTGCTCAGTTGGCAATGCTTTAGTGAGCGCTGCTATGCCTGATATATCGGAAGATGCCAAATTAGGTCAGCAAGTCAGTCAAGAAATTGAAAGCAAACCAAGCGAATATCCAATATTATCCGAATCAGGCAATGCAGAAGTATACTCTTATGTACGGGGTATTACAAGTAAAATCCTTAATTCAGGCGCTGTTGAAAACAGTAAGTCCTTCCCTTGGACCGTCAAAATAATCAAAAACGATAAAACTTTGAACGCTTTTTGTACACCCGGTGGTTATATATATGTGTACACGGGTTTGATAAAATATTTGGATTCTGAGGATCAACTGGCAGGTGTGATGGGACATGAAATCGGGCATGCTGATAAACGTCACTCCATGCGCCAACTCGTCAAATCTTATGGTGTTCAAGCATTATTAGGTATTGGCACTTCAGTAGCAACCAGTGGGAAAAGTCAAGGGACTCAACAAACAGCCAGCACATTAGCTCAGGTAGCTTCGGCTGTTGTGGGTTTAAGTTTTAGCCGCGAAAATGAAACAGAAGCGGACAATATGAGCGTGCGCTACCTTTGCGCTACCAATTATAATGCAGCAGGGGCAGCAGCATTTTTTGAGAAATTGGGCAATGCCGGGTCGCCTCCCGAGTTTTTGAGTACCCATCCAAACCCTGCCAATCGTGTACAAAATATACATGCTCAAGCAGATAAATCAGGCTGTAAAGGCAATTTTAAAAATGAATCTCAATATCAACGCATTAAAAAGTTATTGTGACATTAGGATAACTTGTTTATTATCAATATGTTACAATTAAAAAGCTGTTCATCTATAAGCCGGATTCTGTACCCCCTCAGTATGGTTATTAGTTATTAATTACTACAATAACGAATAACCATACTGAGGGGGTGTCTATCATTTATCTACTTTCGCCGTCACCGACGAAATGAATCTGCCTACCCCCCGCGCTATACGAGCAGTACAGTGACACTACCGAAGTAGCCCCTTCGCGGTGTACGTGGCATTTCAACCCACAAGGTTTATCCGTGTCCCGATTTGCATCGGAACGCTGTGCGCTCTTACCGCACATTTTCACCCTTACCCCATTGGATTTCGGATTGGGGATTTCGGCACATTCTGAAATCCCCAATCCGAAATCCAATGAGGCGGTAATTTTCTGTGACACTCTCTATGCCCGCCGACTTCTCGACAGACTCCACCCGTTAGGTGGTGTGGTTGCTCTGCGTTGTCCGGACTTTCCTCATCGCCATCCCAATTACTTGGTAGAGCGCCGCGATAGACCGATGAACAGGGCATAAAGATACATTATTATCTGAAGTTTATAAGAAGAGTATCGCCCGGGTTGAGGTGATGGTGTTGATAATCACTATAAAGCCCATTATCTTTTCCAATCTGATAAGCAGCTTTTATGTCATTGAAAAAAAGATTGCCGATGATGGACAAATCATCACCTGGTCGAATGGGATATTTAATCTGTTTGAGTTGAGTTTTTTCGAGCAATAGTATCTCTGATTTCAATTGGGTAATGGAATCGCGTTGAGCAGCAATCTGCCGCTCATATACTGAGGGGTCTATTTTTTTACCGCATAATAAAGTAGTCAATGGCAAAATCAACAAAATGTACAAAAAACGATAAGAGCGTTTGTTGGCTTTTCGCAAATCTTCCGTTTGCTTTTGGCGCAGCATAGCCATTTCCCCTTTAAGAGCAATGTGTTGGCGGAGGACTTCATTGTATCGTTCTTCTATTGGCTCTTGGAGCATATTTGAAATCTTGGTTTATATAATAAGTTTAAAAAGATGAAAGTTATAAAAAAAGTTTTTAAGCCCGCGATTTTTCCTCATATTTGTAAAATTTTTAATAGTAATCCACTAAATTATCAGTGTTTAAATTTTTATTCTTCTTTCCTTAGAAACGTTGTTGAACCTTAAAATGCTTTAACTATTTGTTAATTTCGAGTAAAAATAATAAATAAATAAAAATATATATTAATTTTAACTTTATTTATTCCCTTGAAAGTGTTAGCTGTGATTTTAATAGTTAAATCGAGCATATCTTAACAGTCTTTTTATTTATATAAAGGCTCAAAAAACAAAATAATATAATGGTAGTACTTAATCGACGTCAATTATTGATATTGTGGGTAGGATTAGGGTTGTTTGTGTCAGCCTTTATTTGGGATGCGCTTTTTTCAGGTGAAAACAATTTGAAGCGGTATAAAAATACTATTGAAAATTATTTACATACTACCGAGAAGAGGGCTAATGCTGTATTGGCTGATAAAAATTTTATAGACCGACGATTAAAGGAGAAAATGGCAGGCGGCGTATTCAAAGAGGATTTACAAAAATTAGATTCATTGCAGCAAGAACCCTTCAATTTTTGTATTTTCAAGGATGATTCATTGGTTTTTTGGTCTCAAAATGATGTACTCCCCGCTTGGAAAGATTTTTCTGATACATTAAAGAATAAAGCCTGCATCAAATTGGTTACAATGAAGTCTTCTCAATACGAGCTTCGTTATCGCAATTTCATGAATGAAGAGGGTGTTAAAGTGACCACCGCAGCTTTAATTCCTTTGAAAAAAATGTATCCAACCTTTGAAGGCGAGTTTTTAGAAAATCATTTTCTCGCTTCCAATTTTATCCCTATAGATATAAATTTAGTTGAAAATAAACAAAAATATAACCTCACTACCCTCGACGGTCAAATCCTCTGCTACCTCAATAATGAAGATGTAGGTTCCGACCTTTTGCATGACCTCGGCATGTCTATTCTTCTCATATTAGGTTTTTATTTCATAGGAATATTTGGTGATCGAATTGCCAAACACATGTTAAATCAATATGATTCGCCTGTTTTAGGGACATTTTTCTTTTTCTGCATCATGGCAATGATGCGATTGTGTATTTTATGGATTCAAAAAAGCGACATTTTACCGTTTTTAGAATTACAATTCAGCGATTTTAAAAATGCGGTTTTTGTAAAATCGCTGTCAGAATTGTTGATTGATACAGTCTTTTTATTCTGGTTTTCAATCTTTTTCAGCAGTGAATTTCGTTTACCCGACTATAATGGTCAAGCGCTTTGGAAAAGATGGACCTTAGCCGCAGCTTTTTATTGCGCCATTGTCCTACAAATTATCTTGTGTATTGGTGTTTTCAACGATTTGGTAACCAACTGGAATAACCTCTTGGCTTTTGATAATTTATCGGATTTCAACTTTAGAAGTATCATCGCCTTGTTGGGCGTTGGAGTCATATTACTATCCGTTTTTTTAGTCAGCCATCGGCTTATCGGCGCTGTGAATCAGTTAAATCTAAATCATTGGGAGCATTTTGTTGCAATAGATGTAGCGGTAGGGTTAGGTATTTTGTTGTTTCAAAATTATGATTTAAATCTACCTATTTGGGTTTATGTACTTTTCATATTTTTTTACATCATCATTTTTCAACAATTTTTCCGCCATAAATCGCCTGGTTTGATGTGGCTGATGCAATGGATTTTGGCATTTGCAGCTATCCAAGCATTTTTTATTTCGAGATTCAATGTTCAAAAAGATATTAAAGTCATTAAAGATTATGCAGTCAATCTTGCCAGAGAGCGCGATACTGTAGCGGAAAGGCGCATAAAAA
Source organism: Saprospiraceae bacterium (assembly GCA_043747725.1). Classification (GTDB taxonomy): domain Bacteria; phylum Bacteroidota; class Bacteroidia; order Chitinophagales; family Saprospiraceae; genus JAAFJT01. The sequence goes on along the minus strand of JAYTON010000515.1, from coordinate 22,219 downwards.
TGTTGACCTCAAGAATTGAAAAAGATAAGAATATCCAAACAATCTCAGTATTTCCCATTCGATTAGAAATTGACCCACAGCGTGTGTCAAATATAATTGAGACCAATTTTATCAACGACGATTACTTGAGCAATCAATATGCTTTTCGATATTTTAGTTTTTATCGCAACGGCGAGGCATCCATACAAGGCGATAGTTTTGACCTGCATTCATTGCTTAAGCTCTATGAAAACGGACAATCACTTGACAAAGCCAATAATCGGATTCGTTTCTGGACCAATAAAAAAGGGGCTTATGCTTACCTCTCTATTGCCGAAGTGCCGGTTATGCCCAATAACCCAATTTATATTGCTATGGAATTTCGGCGGCAAGATAAACTATCAAGCCGCGTATTCACCGAGCTTTTTGTGGATAGGCATTATAAAAGTATGCCCCGACTCAACGATTATAGCTACGCCATCTATAAAAATGGTATCTGTACAGAGCAAAATCAAACAGGTATTTACGACAGATATATCAATAAATCGGATATTCCTGAACCCAACAATTTTATCCAAATAGAAAAAAGCAGCCGCGATGAAGTTATTTATCAAAATACTGAGGGGGTAGTGGTGCGTATTAGTAAGACGAAAGCCGTGTCGTCGCAAGGCTATATTTTATTCATGTACATCGTTTTGATGCTGTGCCTTTTGCTATTTGTATTGGCAGTGGTTAATCATTTCATTCATTTTTTACCAGATGTTGTTAAATTTGATTTTACTTTTTCGTTTCAATCCTCTTTGCGCAATCGTATTTTGTTTCCAAGTATTGGTTTTGTTTTACTGTCCTATATTGCTATTTTCTTTTTTACAGTTCGATATTTCAAAAATTTAGGTGAAAAATATTACAATATTGATTTAGAAACCAAGAGCAATACCATTGTTAACAATGTCATTTCAGATTTAAATGAATTACATAAATATGATGTAGACAATGCTGGAAACATCTCTCAATTGCTTGCTCGTTATTCAGAAACGCATCAAAATGCCATGCACTTCTTCAATACTGAGGGGGCTATGTTTGCTACTTCCGAACAAAATATTTTTGACAAAGGCATTATTTCTAAGCGCATGGATGCGGTGGCTTATATGCACCTCAAGTCTGGGATGGAAAAAATGTATAAAACTGAAGAACAAATTGGTAAATTCCATTATAGAACCTCTTATTATACTATTCAAGACAGCCTCAACCATACATTAGGCTATCTCGAATTGCCTTATTATTCACGCGATAGAAAAATACGCACCGATACTTCTGAAATATGGACTTATAATGCCACCATTTTAACGCTCCTTTTCCTTGTTGGTATTTGCACTATTTATTTCCTAACGGCGCGTAATATGCAACCCATTCAGCACATTGCTGACCGTTTGCGTAAGCTGTCATTGGGTAATAAAACTAAAAATGAATTAATTACTTGGGATAAAAAAGATGAAATCAGTGCGTTGATTGATGCATATAACAATAAAGTAATTGAATTGGAAGATACTTACTCTCGCCTATCCGAAGCCGAGCGTGAAGGTGCTTGGCGCGATATGGCAAAAGAAGTAGCGCATGAAATTCGGAATCCACTGACCCCCATGAAGCTCATTGTTCAGCATTTGGAAATGATTCGTAGGCAACGCCCTGATAATCTTGAAGAGTATCTGATTCGCTCTAATAAAGTATTGCTGGATCAGATTGATAATCTTGAGAGGATTGTTTCGGAATTTGCCAATTTTGCTAAAATGCCGCAAAAAGCGAGCAACGAATTGTTCATAATCAATCATTTGGTGAGTTCTGTTGCCGACCTTTTCAGTCAAAAAGAAGAAGGTAAAAAAATTGACTTCACACTTAATGTACCAGATGAATTATATACAGTATATGCCGACCGTACTTTACTGACGGGAGCTTTTAATAATTTGGTCAAAAATGCGATTCAAGCCATTCCTGACGACCGCGAAGGGCGCGTAGGGGTGAGTCTTTATAGGCGAAACAATACGGCAGTTATCCGCATCAGAGATAATGGCAGCGGCATTCCGAAAGAAATTCAGGATAAAATATTCAGCCCTAATTTCACAACAAAACAATATGGAAGCGGTATCGGCTTGTTGATTACAAAAAATATTATTCAATCCGTCAATGGGCGCATTCATTTTGAAACCATTGAAAACGAAGGCACTGACTTTTATGTAGAACTAGATATACAAGATATTGAAGAAGTGCCAACGGATGAAAAAAAAAGGGATGAAAACGCTAATAAAAGCACCCCCTCAGTATAATCAAGAATTGAGAGTTGAGAATTGAAAATTGAGAATTGAAAGTCCCAACTGGACAACTTTCAATTCTCAACTCAAACAGGTGGCAACTCTTCAAAATCCGTCGACTCAGCAAACGGTAATCGTTTTTGTTGAACAACAGCTGTGAGCAACATCGGAATCTCCAATTCCCAATTCATCGTAGCCGCCAATTGATTGATCATCACGTTGACTTGACGGTTAGCAATAGCTGGCAAATCGCTTGATAGGGCTTTTTCATTCATGATGCGCTTGGCTTCAGAGAGCATTTCGGTATATTCTTCATGCTTGAATTTACTCAACCAGCCTTGATTGATGTCATAAAATTTATAATCCGTATCAATAGAAAGCACTTCAGCTGGGGGCATCTGTTCGATGATTAATTTACGTGACGTAGCATCTCTACGCGTTTTCATTTTAGCAAAATCAAATCCCACAGATACCTTCGCCCGCGTAACGATAAGGGCTTTTTTATGTGTATTCCAAAACAATAGAAACTCCTGATGGCTATTGTGGTCATATATTTCAGAGAAATAACCTTCTGCCACTACTACTTTACATACTTTTTCAATACGTTCAAGCAAAACAGTGGATTCTTGACGAATTTTATCGCTGTTGTCACGCAATTTATTGCCATATACCCAAGTAAAAATCTGCCAAGCAGCAATGCCACCAATGACCACTGCAATAAGAAAAACAAATACTGTCATAGTAGAGTCCAAAGCGTTTTATTATGATAAGTGATTTTTAAGCCTTTATATTCTGACTAAAAGCCAAAACGAAAGTAACTTATTCCCGTTATTTTTCCCAAAAATAATGCTTCAATCGTTGTATTAAATCTCGCTTATTTGCTTTTCAATATATTTCTTTTTAAATTGCTTGTTGCAAACACCATTCTAACTCCCCTCGATTTTCTCTTAAAGCATATTTTTCGTATATTTATCAAAAAACTGACACAAATGAAAAAGATATTCGCTTCATTCGTTTTATCCGCTGTCGCCATTGCTCATATATATGCTGCACACATCCTGCTTCCCATGGATTTAAAACAGAAAGAACACCTTAAAGCCTATGGCATGACTTATTGGGTACTTCAAAAAGATGTGGAAGCACATTGGCTTTTGAATTATCGAGGGGGTAGTTTCGCTTTCTCGCATAAGCCATCGTTTGAAAAAGAATGTAAAACAAGGGGTGTGAGTTATGAGGTCATTTCAGATGCTGAATTTGCCAATATTCAGCGTGAAATCCAAAACCCTGAAACCAATATGGAGGATATGAAGTTAGAAGTGCCGCCGAAAATCGCCGTTTATACGCCCGAGACAACAATAAAAGGGCAGCAAGTTCAACCTTGGGATGATGCTGTGACGATGGTTTTGAATTATGCCGAAATCCCGTACACCACCATTTATGATAGAGATGTCATTGAAGGCAAATTAGCTCTTTACGATTGGATTCACTTACATCATGAAGATTTCACGGGTCAATACGGGCGTTTTTACCGCAGTCATGGCACTACATCATGGTATCGCGACAATCAGCGCAAAGCGGAAGATTTGGCTCATGCACTCGGTTTTGCGAAAGTATCACAATGCAAATTGGCTGTTGCTAAAAAAATTAAAGAATTTGTTGCTGGCGGTGGTTTCATGTTTGCCATGTGTTCAGCTACTGATAGTTACGACATTGCCCTCGCGGCTGAGGGCGTCGATATTTGCGCAGCCATGTATGATGGTGATGCTGCCGACCCGAATGCTCAAGAGAAGTTGGATTTCACTAAAACATTTGCTTTCAAGGACTTTCAATTGATAAAAGACCCTTATGTGTATGAATTTTCAAGCATCGATAATTACATGAATCGCCCTTCAAGTCCTGAAACGGACTATTTCACGCTCTTTGATTTCTCTGCCAAATGGGATCCTGTACCCACCATGCTCACTCAAAATCATACGCACATGGTCAAAGGTTTTATGGGTCAAACCACTGCTTTCAAAAAGCAATACCTCAAATCGGATGTGATTGTCCTCGGTGAAACAAAGCCTTACAACGAAGTGCGGTATCTGCATGGCGTGTTGGGGCAAGGATTTTTCACCTTCTATGGCGGTCATGACCCTGAAGATTATCAACATTCTGTCGATGACCCTGTGACGGATTTGAGCTTGCATCCGAATTCGCCCGGTTATCGCCTTATTTTGAATAATATCCTTTTTCCGGCTGCGAAGAAGAAACATCGGAAAACGTGATGAATTTTGCCATTCTACGTGTATGAGACCACGTAGAATAGAAATTTTTTTCCTCCATATTGTCTTTTAAATTAATTTTGGAAAATCTTTTAAGATAAAAATCCGTTTTTAGTAAAATCATATCCCCCTCAGTATTTGAATCATTTTCAGATAATTCGGATTAGTTTCAAGTTTAAATTTTCAAAATTTTTTAATAAGATGAAAAGAATATTCATAACCCTTTGTTTTTCAGTCATTTATCTCATTCAAAGCCAAGCAGCAGTGATGTTGTTGCCAATGGATTTGAAGCAAAAAGAGCATTTAAAAGCTTATGGAATCACCTATTGGGTGCTCTCGAAAGGTGTAGAAGCACATTGGCTTTTGAATTATCGCTCAGGTAGTTTTGCTTTCCCGCATAGTTTGGCTTTTGAAAAAGAATGTAAAACGCGAAATGTCACTTACGAAGTGATTTCAGATGCCGAATTCGCCAATATTCAACGGGAGATTCAGAATCCTGAAGTGAATATGGAAGATATGAAACTGGAGGTAGCACCTAAAATTGCCGTTTACACGCCCCAAATGGATATGAAAGGTAAAAAAGTGCAACCTTGGGACGATGCCGTCACGATGGTTTTGACGTATGCTGAAATCCCTTTTGAAGTCGTGTATGATAAAGAAGTCATGGATGGTAAACTGGCTCTTTACGATTGGCTGCACTTGCATCATGAAGATTTCACGGGTCAATACGGTAAATTTTACCGCAATTATGGTCATACCCCTTGGTATCGCGAGAACCAACGCAAGGCAGAAGAATTGTCTCATGCCTTAGGTTTTGCTAAAGTTTCGCAGTGCAAGTTGGCGGTGGCTAAACGCATCAAGGAGTTTGTTTCAGGTGGTGGTTTTATGTTTGCGATGTGTTCTGCTACGGATAGTTACGATATTGCCCTCGCGGCGGAAGGCTTGGATATATGCGCTCAAATGTACGATGGCGATCCTGCAGACCCGAATGCTGAAAAGAAATTGGATTATTCCAAAACCTTTGCTTTCAAGGATTTTCAATTGATAAAAGATCCGATGGAGTATGAATTCTCCACTATTGACCACAATTATGGTCGCCCCCAAGCCCCTGAAACTGACTATTTCACCCTATTTGATTTCTCAGCCAAATGGGATCCGATTCCCACCATGCTCACTCAAAACCATACAAAAACAGTGAAAGGTTTCATGGGTCAAACCACCGCTTTTAACAAGCAATTTGTCAAACAAGATGTGTTGGTATTGGGTGAAACCAAACCTTATAATGAAATACGGTATTTGCATGGCGTTATGGGTCAAGGCTTTTTCACTTTCTACGGTGGTCACGACCCCGAAGATTATCGCCACTTTGTAGAAGACCCAGAAACGGATTTGAGCCTCCACCCTAACTCCCCGGGCTACCGCTTGATTTTGAATAATATCCTTTTCCCGGCGGCTAAAAAGAAAAATAAGAAAACGTAGAGGTATGAGCAGACCCCTCACGTAGTGACAATTCGTCCCTCGCAATGACTAAAGGTAAAAAGAGCTGTTTCGAGGTATCGAAACGGCTCTTTTGATAGAAATAATGGACAATCAATGCTCTATAAAGTTTATGAAGAATGTATAAAAATACTGAGGGGTACTTCAAATTGATGAAGCACCCCTCAGTATTATTCATGAAAATGAGCTGTTTTTACTACAAAAATTCTCTCTGCCAAGCCAAAACGCCCCCTTCAAGATTGCGAACATTGGTAAATCCCATCTGCATCAAAAACATTTTCGCTTGCCCTGAACGCGCACCACTGCGGCAATGCACCACGATTTCGTCGTTTTTATGTTCTTCAAGGTCAGTTGTGGCATTGGGTATGTTGCCCAATGGAATAAGTTGCGCACCGAGATTAAACTCTTGATATTCATAAGGCTCACGCACGTCAATAAAAACAAATGATTTATCGCCCGCGTCGAGCCGCTTTTTAAGCTCTTGAACTGTAATATCCATAACTAAGTTAATTATTTTTTAATTTGTAAATCGTTTTAAATCAAATAGTTAATAACCAATGACTATTTATTAATCACAAATTTATGATTAAAAATTTGATTGTTTTTCAAATTTCTAATTTTTAAAAAATAAATACCTGAATCAAAATTATTGAGCAGCATTTCTTTGCCTCTTAATATCTCCCGTTTTTGAAGCTGCCCTGTTAAGTTGAAAACACTGATTTCATAATCTTCGCTCAATCCTTTTTTGACATTAAAATATAAGCGGTCGCTCGTTGGATTTGGAGAAATAGTCATCACTTCCGAAAGCGGTATCTCGTTCACTTTCAAAGTGCTGCTGTTGCGAACGGGCTGATTGCCAAAAACTGGACGCACCATCACAGCCCCAATTTTACGCACCGCGCTCACTTGCTCCCAAGCACCGCTGAGGTATTGATATAAATATTGCGTTTTATCTTGATTGTTTCTATCCAAACCAATCGGAATTTTGACATCGCCTACATTTTGCCAACCGATATAAAAATCACCTGCTGGAATCGGAATAGGTCTGCCGAGAGTATCCACTGTTTTATAGCTTGAAAACCCTTGCAATGTGTCCGCCAAAGTGGTCAAATAGAATGGTTTCACATTTTTCATTTGAAAAATGGGGTTCAATTTCAAGGAATCTTTCCATATTTTGATATTAAATGTCGCATCTTTTGGCGCATCACCGTTGATATGCGGAAAGAAAAACATGACCCCCCTCAGTGAATCGGCAACATTGGCGCGATAGCGAACGGCGATTTGCATACCATCCCCCGTAGCGGAAAATTGCATTTCAGCAGTGCCATCATCGTAGGCGAAATAGTTGTCAAAAGCGGTGGTAGAAGTCGTCACGTCGTTGCGCGAAGCGGCTTTTTTCAAATCTTTTCCTTCTTGCCCTTCTATGATGAGGCTATATTCGCTGGTAACTTGCAGTTTTTCAGTCGCGGCTGGGATAGTGGCTAATTGTTGCTTGAGCGAAGCGGGATAATTTTTAGCAACTGAAGTATAAAATACGCTTGGCGGAATATTGACACCATCCAAAATTGTAAAATTAGAAACAGCCACCGTCCCATTTGAAACAGTCACTTTGAGATTCGTATTAGTCGGATTGCGTTGAGTAGTAAAATGATTATAAAATTTAGCGTTAAAAGTATCCCTTATTTCAGTGATTAACTGCGGTTGCGCGTGTTTCCAAGGCATCGAAGTATAGCGTTTTAAAACAGGTTTTGGCGGTTCAACAAATGCCAAATCATCTAAATTTTTATTCGCTACAAGGCGATTTGCTGCAATTTTGATATAATCTAAGTGAAAAAACTCATAAGCACCCCCGACATTCACGACATTGAAAAAGCGGAATTGAAATTTTCCGTATAAATATTTAGCTTCGTTAATCGGCACAGTGTAGTAAACAAAAGGCGGCACAGTATCCAATGGATTTTTATTCAATTGAGCATTTGGGATGCCTTTGTAGGCTTTGATAAAATTCCAATTGCCCGACAAATCCCTAAATTGTAAAACCAATGAATCAACCTCAGTAGGTGCATAAGCCAAGCCCTTTGGTTGGAGAAAAAAGCTCATCAGTATATTATCCGCAATGGTCAAATCGCGTTTTGAACCATCGGGGTTGATAAAATCTTTCAGATTGATATAGTTGGAGGTCAAAAAATCCGCCGTATCGATTTCACCAACGCCACCATACGGACGACCTTTTGAATTGATACCATCGAAAGAAGCCACGCCTACTGAGGGGGCATTGAAACCCATCGTGTTATTGATAAAAACGTTGTTATCCAACCATAAATCGGGGTCGGGATAAGGTCCTGCATAAGAAAAGTCTTCGACGAAAGGCAGATTGATAGAATCGGGTGCGCCTCGTAAACTGAGCTTCTGTTTATAATTTTGCAAAATATAATTGCTGGAGAGTGGTGTTATTTCATACCCCTCAGTCTGAGCGTAAGAGATTGAAAATGAAAGCGTTATGAATAAGATAGTAGATAAAAATCTCATGGAAATAAATGAATTGAAAAATGGATGATCAAGTTTTTATTTGAATTTTAAAAACGGTTTTTACGACATTATGTTGCTTTTAACATATTTCATTCGTCAGGTTTCAAATTCAATTTCACTGCTAAATCTTTCACCAAAGGGTTCACCTCCATCATCATTTTCAATTTTTCACGGGGCGTCAAATATCTTTTCACTGCATTAGTGGCTTTCAAATCTTCGGGCGTGAGCGTTTCATCGAGTTTAGCTTCTAATGTTAAACAGGCTTCATTGAGGTCAAAACGGAGGAATTCAGACAAACCGCCTTCGGATTGAATAAAACCGATGGCTAATTCAGTGCCTACACGAGCAGTCACTTTCGTATCTTCTAAATCCAATTGAGCATTCAAAAGTGCCAATTTTGTAGAAGGTGACTCGCGGGTTTCAGCATATTTTTTCCAACTATTCAACAGATTTTCATAACTCAATTTAGAAACCGTTTGCGCTAAAATGGCTTCTTCTTCTTCAATCAGCTTCCCAATCGAGTCAATGGAGCCAATTTTAGGCATCGAAACCATGCTGGCTGGCAACCTTTTAACGGTTGAAACGGCAGGTCCGGGCTGACTTTCACCTTCTCGACTCGGTGCAGGCGGCTCATCGGCAGTAGGTGGCGGCGTTTCATCAGTTTTGTATTGAGAGCTTGGCTCGATTTCACGCGAAGGCGTACTGGCTCGCGAAGGCGTTGAGGCTATCGGCGGCGGCGGTTCTGAATGAGAAATAGTATCGTTGGAAATAGATGTATTGCTTACAACATTAGTTTTTTTTTCAATAACAACTGGAACTCCTTGAGCCATCGTTGCACCATCAATCGCTCTTGTTATGTAAGCAATTTTGATTAATGCCAACTCAATATGCAAGCGTTTATTGCGCGCTTGTTTGAAATTGACATCGCATTCGTTGAGGAGATTTAAAGCCGTTAAAATAAAAGAGGTAGATGAAATGGTGGCTTGCTGTTGATATCTTTTTTTCAAATTATCGCCCACTTCAAGCAGTTGCAACATTTGTAAATCCTTGCAAATCAATATGTTACGACAATGTTCTGCTAATCCGTTGACAAATGTATCGCCTTCAAAACCTTTGCGCATCACATCATCGAAGGTCATCATCACTTGGCTCACATCTTCTGCCAAGAGCGCATCGGTCATTCTAAAATAATAGTCGTAATCTAACACATTCAGATTATCGATGACATCTGAATAACGCAGCATTTTATCGGTACTGCCGCTGACAATGCGGTCAAAAATTGATAAGGCATCACGCAACGCACCATCCGCTTTTTGAGCAATAATATGCAGCGCATCTGGCTCGGCAGTCAACCCCTCAGTATTGCATATCATTTGGAGGTGAGAAACTATGTCCGGTATCTGAATCCTTCTGAAATCAAAAATCTGACATCTTGAAAGGATGGTCGGGATAATTTTATGCTTTTCAGTAGTCGCCAATATAAATATGGCGTATGGCGGTGGCTCTTCAAGGGTTTTCAAAAAAGCATTGAACGCTGAGGTAGAGAGCATATGCACCTCGTCAATGATAAAAACCTTGTATTTTCCTTGTTGAGGAGCAAAACGCACTTGCGTAACGAGTTCGCGGATATGCTCTACGGAGTTATTCGATGCGGCATCCAACTCAATAATATTGAACGAAGCGTTTTGGTCGAAGGCTCTGCACGAGTCGCAGGTGCCACAGGCTTCAAAATCGGGCGTACGTTGGGTACAATTGAGAATTTTCGCTAATATGCGGGCGTTGGTGGTTTTACCGACGCCGCGCGGTCCGCAAAAAAGGAACGCGTGCGCGACATGCTCAGTTTTCAAAGCATTCTTCAAGGTTTGCGAAACATGCGCTTGCCCAACCACATCCGCAAAACGCTGCGGACGATATTTACGTGCCGATACGACAAATTGACTCATGTATGCAAAGGTAGAAATTTTCTATTGCCTGTTTCGACATTTTTTTCCACATTCCTTTGCTGAAAAATACATATTAAAATTCAGCATGTTTATTTTACTAAAAATCAATATTTTATCTAAAATTGGTAACTCAATTTTAAATACATTTTGTTGAAAATTTTTTATTAAAATGTTTAAAATAAAATTCCGCCTCAAAATATGTAGCTTGGATTATTTCTCAGCCGGAATGAAATCCAACGAAACAGAATTGACACAATGCCGAGCATTTTTAGGCGTAAATCGCTCACCTTTAAATATATGTCCCAAATGACCGCCGCAACTGGCGCACACGATTTCCACGCGGTGTCCATCGGCATCAGGCACATGTTTGATGGCACCTGCAATTTCATCGTCGAACGAGGGCCAGCCGCATCCGCTATCGAATTTGGATTCAGAGCTATACAAGGGCGCGTCACAACGCTTGCAGACATATACGCCTGCTTCGTAATGCTTATTGAATTTGCCTGTGCCTGGATATTCCGTCCCTTTATACACGATGACGCGCTCTTCTTCAGACGAGAGGGTATTATATTTTTTTACTTCTTCCATGATTTTATTAGATGTTAGAAAAATAGACCTCTCATTTTAACAAAAAACAACACCCGTTTGTTGAAAAATGCTTTTGTAATCATTGTTTTGGTCGTAAATATAACTAATAATTATCACATTCCCTCAGTCCAAATCGGCATGTGCTCAAGCTTGATTTCAGAAGGAAAAAAGACTTTGGTTGAGCACTCAAATGACTCTGTATAGTCAGAGACATAAAAATGGTGTTCATGCCTCTTTTTATCGTTGAGGAGATTGTGTCCAGCTAATTTTCTTCTGACTTCCTCTGCTACAACATCCGTTGAATCATATATTTTGACTTTGTTGTCGAAGAAGGCTTCAATATCTGCTTTTATCAAAGGGTAATGCGTACACGCTAAAAGCATGGCTTCAATGTCTTGAAAATCGGGGTAAGATAAGTAGTTTCCGATGACCGATTGACTGATTTTATCATGAAAAAACCCCTCTTCTATCATAGGCGCTAACAGAGGCGTAGCGAGTGAAATGACTTCTAAATCAGGTTGCAATTCTTTCAACTTTTGCTCATAAACACCCGTTTTAATGGTTGCTTTTGTAGCAATAACACCTATTTTTTTATACCTCTCCTGCCGCACTTCGCTCGCAGTGACAGTTTGACAAACGCGCTCAACAAGCGGGTCTACTACATTGACGAATAAAACTTCTTTTCCAAAAAAATCTAATAGGATTTTATAAGCAGCTGAAGCTGCCGAATTGCAAGCAATCACAATGATTTTACAGTTTTTTTCTAATAAAAACTTCACTATGCGGAGGCAATAGTAGCGAATGGCATCAGCGGATTTTTCGCCGTAGGGCATATGAGCGGTATCTCCAAAATAAATAAGCTCCTCGTTGGGGAGGTGCTTTAAAATAGCATTGGCGACTGTTAAGCCGCCAATGCCTGAGTCGAAGACTCCGATAGGTTGATAAAAATGTCTATTTATCACTTATTTGCTTATTTTCCTGTTGAAGCAGGTGCATTAGGCAAGCCCAATTTTTTGCGAACAAGATTTTGTAAATCATTTTTCTCGTCAGCGTACAAAAGCGAGCCAGAAGTCATGTCGATGACATAGGTATAACCGTTTTCTTTAGCCACTTCATTGATGGCTTTGTTCACTTTGTCGTAGATAGGCTGCAATTTTTCCTGCTTTTTCTTAGCCATTTGCTGCTGCATATCTTGCTCGAATTGCTGAATTTGAGCTTGCTCTTCTTCGAGTTTTTTCTTTTCAGTTTCTAATGCAACGGGCGCGATTTCACCTTTTTGTTGCTTTTCAGCTAATACTTGAGCTTTCGCTTGAAATTTTATGACCATGACAGAATCCTTAGCAGACAACTGCTTGGCAAAGGCTTCCAATTCAGATTCTGCTGACTTCATATCTGTCATATCTGCTAAAATTGCTTGCGCATTGAGGTAACCTATCTTTTGAGTAGGTTGAGCTTGAGCCATGACACTGCAAGCAAAAAGGGCGAAAAATAATGTCTTTACTGCTTTTTTCATTGTAAGTTTAAAACTTGAAACACTTGTTTGTTATAAAATAATTTTCTAAAATGATATTGGATGAATGATTACATTTTTTTTACCAACTCCAAAACGGCGGTTGTTTTATCGTAAGTTGAGTTCGCAAAGATAATACCTGCCGAGCTACTTTTATCCAAAATAAGGTCGTAGCCTTTGTCAGTAGCGAATTTTTCAATCGCCGCATAGACTTTATCTTGTAATGGCTTCACAAGCTCTTGGCGTTTTTTGAAGAGTTCGCCTTCAGGTCCGAATTTAATGCGTTGCGCCTCGCGGACATCTTTTTCTTTTGCCATGATTTCCTCTTCGCGTTTCTTGCGAACGTCTTCGCTCAAAAGCACTTGCTCAGCTTGATATTTGCTGTACATACCTTTGATTTGATCTTGCTGAGTAGCGATTTCACCCCGCCATTTTTGAGTGATTTTTTCGAGATCGTCTTGCGCTTGCTTGTAAGCGGGCAAAGAGTTTAAAACCTGAGTAATATCTACAATGGCGATTTTTTGAGCGCTCACTGAGAACGTTAGGAACAAGGCTGCTGCTGCTGAAAGAACAATTTTCTTTATCATATTCAAATGATGTTTTGATATTTTAACAAATGGATTTTTAAATAAATTTTCAACTAAATGGAAGTTATATTTTTAGCATAACTCTTGGAAAGTTTTAAACTTTCCAAGAGTTAATCGAAATAATGCTTCAAAAATACAATTTTCCCAATCCTTTCTGCATATATAGACTCAAAATTACCCCCTCAGTATCAAATCTCTTTTTGAGCGATTTTAAGAAAAAATTGCGTAATAAATTGATTATCAATTTTTTAACAATTAAAGAAATACAATTTTAACCAATTTTAATCCTATTTTTAACTGTATATTAACGCAACTTTAATCCGTTTTTAACGAAAAATTACTACGTTAGGGATGTTTCACACTACCTTTATGCATCAACCAAATTGTAAAAATCAAATTTATAAACGTTAATGTCCGATATTCATTACATCAGCCGAGCATATTTGTCGCTCGACGCGCTCCATTCCATTCTCAAAAACAACAGGCCATTAGCCCTTTCCGAAGAATCGCGCAAAGATACTGAGGGGTGTTATGAATTTTTAAAAACGAAGCTAAAAAATTCAGACAGCCTGTATTATGGCATCAATACAGGCTTCGGTTCGCTTTGCAATATCCGCATTTCAGATGCTGAAATTACGACTTTACAAGAAAATCTCGTCCGCTCTCACGCTTGCGGCTTGGGCGATGAAGTGCCTTTGGAGGTCGTGAAAATTATTCTTTTGCTTAAAATTCAAAGCCTTGCTCACGGGTATTCGGGCGTACATATTCATACGCTTGAAAGGCTTATCAAAATGTACAATGATGATGTCCTACCAGTTATTTTTCAACTCGGTTCGTTGGGTGCTTCAGGTGATTTAGCGCCTTTGGCGCATTTGAGTTTACCGTTGATAGGCGAAGGAGATATTTTTTATAAGAATGAAAAAATGAAGACCCCTCAGTATTTGAGTCAAAACAAACTCAATCCCTTGAAATTAGCAGCTAAAGAAGGTTTAGCTCTGCTCAATGGCACTCAATTTTCAACGGGCTATGCCGTTTGGTGTATTTTTCAAGCAAAAAGGCTGTTTAAAATAGCGAATCTCACCGCCGCCGCTTCCGTGGATGCCTTCTTTTGTAAAATAGAACCGTTTGATGAAAAATTGCATCGGGTGCGTCCGCATGAAGGTCAAGTCGCTGTTGCCGCCGCCATCACTGAAATACTGAGGGGATCGGAAATTGTAAAAACTGAAAAGCAGGCGGTTCAAGACCCTTACGCGTTCCGCTGTATTCCGCAGGTGCATGGCGCGAGTTTGGATACTTTTAATTTTGTTGAAAAAACGATTTTAACTGAAATAAATGCCGTAACGGATAATCCCACGCTCTTTCCCGAAGAAGACGCAATTCTCTCCGGCGGCAATTTTCACGCGCAACCTATCGCTTTGGCTATGGATTTTTTAGCAATCGCTTTAGCAGAATTGGGTAATATATCTGAAAGACGTATTTTTCAATTGCTCTCAGGTCAGCGCGATTTACCGGTTTATTTAACTGAAAATGGTGGCTTGCAGTCGGGGATGATGATTACGCAATATACCGCCGCAAGCATCGTCAGCCAAAACAAGCAATTGTGTACGCCCGCTTCAGTGGATAGCATCGTGAGCAGCAATGGGCAAGAAGACCACGTGAGCATGGCTGCCAATGCTGCCACTAAATGTTATAAGGTGGTTGAGAATTTAGAACGCATTTTAGCCATCGAATTTATGGTGGCTATGCAAGCTTTAGATTTTAGAAATCCCTTGAAATCGTCGGAAAAAATAGAGAAAATCAAGGAAAATTATCGAAAAACAGTGCCGATACTGAGGGGGGATAGAATTTTGAGTGAAGATATTTTGAAGACTATTTTGTTTTTAAAATCTAATTCGGAAAACTAATTTTCCCCATCGAAACACTCGGCACGCCTTGCCTTGAACCAAAATGAGTCTTTCCACCTGCTAAACATTCGTTGGCTAATATTGCAAAAAGAACAGCTTCTTTAGCATCGGGATTAATTTTCAGCGCATCCGTCGTTGCATACTGAGGGGTCGGTAAAAGCTCTTTGATGTAGCGCATCAAAAGCGGATTGCGTGCGCCGCCGCCGCTGGCGTATATTTTTATTTCAGCAATTTCTTTTTTAGAAAATCCTTTTTCAACAAAAAGTTTATTGAGTGCCTCTGTGATTGTTTCGGCAGAAAAGCGGGTTAAAGTGGCTAAAAGGTCGAAAACTGAGGGGTATTCAGACAGTTGTCCACATCGAATAGCGTTGTCCACATACTCAATGTTGAAAAGTTCGGGTCCTGTGGTCTTAGGAAAAGGCTTTTGAAAGAAATCATTTTTCTTTAATTCCTGCAATAATTCAGGAATTACCTGCCCTTGTGAAGCGAGTTCAGCATCTTTATCAAAGGAGAGTTCGGGATAAAATTTTCTGACAAAAGCATCGAGCAGCGTATTACCTGTCCCGGTATCAGTCACAAAAACTTCGTCAGCATCCAACGAACCAGGGAGATAGGTGAAATTAGCAATGCCGCCCATATTGAGCATAATGCGGTTTTCGCTTTTTTTTGAAAAAATAAAATAATCTCCATATACTGCCAACGGCGCACCTTCGCCACCTGCCGCCACGTGTTTTTGACGAAAATCGCTGATAGTGATGATGCCCGTCGTTTGGGCAATATGGTCGCCATCGCCGATTTGAAGCGTAGCGTTAGGAAATTTTTCTAATTGATGTAAAATTTTAGGCGTGTGGAAAACTGTTTGCCCGTGCGAAGCGACAATATCTACCCCCTCAGTATTAACGCCCCATTTTTTTAAACAAGCCGAAACCATATCGCCATGTAAACGCCCAATCCAAGCATTTAGGAGCGTAAGTTGTTGAAAATCAATGGTTTGTTTAGCAAATATTTTTCTAATTTCATCTTTAATGTCATCGGTATAATCCCCTGTTTCGAACTGCAATAATTCGACCTGCGTATCGCCACCGCTGCCTTCAATGCGGCAGAGCGCAACATCCAGACCATCCAATGAAGTGCCGCTCATCAAGCCAATAATATGGCGGGTAGGCTTTTGAGCGATGCGATATAATTTTTCAATATTTTGATTCATGTCGGAAAATTAAAGAATTTGTAGAAAAAGCCTTGAAAATAGGTTGAAAAATATCTAAAATGTTACTTTTGCAATCATGGATACAAAATTTTATACCTCTACAAATTGGGCGCCTTGGTTGGGCTTGGGATTTGTGCTATCAAGTATTTTCTTTGGCACGGTCAGCAATAATTGGCTGCTATCGTTCTTTGTCTTTTTAAGTTTTTTACCCGCTCTTATTGTTGCTTTCACATTGAGGGGGTATTATTTAGTGGATAATTTACAGGTTAAATATTGTTATGACCGTAAAAATGGTCGTCAAACAAGTTTTTCAATTCCTATTTCTGATATTACTCAAGTGAATCGTGTTGGTAAAACAGTCATCTTGCATTACGATAGAGGGGAAGTTTACAACACCCGTGTTCATCAAGCGGAGGCGTTTGTAGCGGCTCTTTTGAAATATAATCCTAAAATTAATGCCTAAAAAAATTATCATTATTGGACCCGCGCATCCTCTGCGCGGCGGCTTGGCTACATTCGATGAAAGACTTGCTCGAGCATTTCAGAAGCAAGGGCATCAGGTCATTATCTACACTTTCAGCCTCCAATATCCCAATTTTATGTTCCCTGGCAAAACGCAATATTCCGATGAGCCGAAGCCGCAAGACCTTGATATTCAAGTCGTTATCAATTCCATTAATCCATATAACTGGCTAACAGTCGGTCATCGCATTAAAAAAGAAAAGGCTGAGTTAGTCATTTGTCGTTTTTGGTTGCCGATTATGGCACCTTGCCTGGGCACTATTTTACGCCTTGTCAAACGCAATCATTTCTCTAAAATCATTGGCTTAATTGATAATATTATTCCACATGAAAAGCGTTTGGGCGACCGCTCTTTGGCGCAATATTTTGCCGACGCTTGCGATAGTTTTGTAGTGATGAGTCGCTCGGTGAAGGCGGAAATGAAAGCTTTTACGCACCAACCTTGTGCCTATATTCCGCATCCGATTTATGATAATTACGGTGAAAAAGTGAGCCGTACTGAGGGGGTAAAATTTTTACAACTGCCTGAAAACCCAAACTATATTTTATTTTTCGGTTTTATACGGCGTTACAAAGGTTTGGATTTATTATTAGAAGCCTTGGGTTTGATGAAAAAACGGGGTGATTTAAAGAATTTAAAACTCATTGTTGCAGGAGAGTTTTATGATGATGAAATTTTTTATAAAAACTTGATTCAAACGCAAGGCCTTGAAAATGAAGTCATTATAAAATCCGATTTTATTCCAGATGAACAAGTGCGCTATTATTTTGCAGCAACGGATATAGTCGTTCAACCCTATCGTTCGGCAACGCAAAGTGGTATTTCACAAATAGCCTATCATTTTGAAAAGCCGATGCTTGTCTCAAATGTGGGCGGCTTGCCTGAAATTGTACCGCATGGCGTAGCAGGTTATGTAGTAGAGCCGACCGCTGTGCATATTGCCGATGCCCTCACCGATTTTTATAAAAATGACCGATTGACCGCTTTTACTGAGGGGGTCATCGAGCAGAAAAAACGCTTCTCATGGGAGGCAATGGTTGAGGGATTTTTGAAAGCTTAATTTTAATTTAACACATTTTGTTGATAATTTAACCCCTCATTATCCGCCCTATTTTGTATCTTTGTAAGTCCGAAACTCACCACAGCATTCATTAGATTTTAGAAAATTAGACAGTATAAATTAGACTGTTAAAATACAGTTTTTAAAAGAAAAGCATAATAAATGAAGTTTTCTCACTTGCATTGCCATACTCAATATTCGCTTTTGGACGGGGCAGCGAATATCACCTCCATGTTTAAAAAAGCGCAGAAGGATAATATGCCCGCGATTGCTATCACCGATCATGGGAATATGTTCGGGGTATTTCAGTTTGTAGCCGAAGCGTCGAAATTTGAAGGTGTGAAGCCGATAGTCGGTTGCGAATTTTATATGGTGAATAATCGGCATGAAAAGACTTTTACAAAAGATAAAAAAGATAAACGCTTTCATCAGCTCTTTTTAGCCAAAAATACTGAGGGGTATCGCAACCTCACTAAAATGTGTTCGACGGGCTTCATCGAGGGCATGTATTCAAAGTATCCGCGCATTGATAAGGAGTTGGTTTTGCAATATCATAAAGGTTTGATTGCGACGACTTGTTGCTTAGGGGCATCTGTTCCGCAAGCTATTTTGACGAAAGGAGAAGAGGCAGGGCGTAAGGAATTTGAATGGTGGCTCAATATTTTTCAAGAGGATTATTATGTGGAGTTGCAACGCCATAATTTGAAAGAGCAGATATTGGTGAATGAGGTTTTATTGCGTTTTGCTAAGGAATATAATGTTAAAGTGATTGCTTCTAACGATTCGCATTATGTGGATCGCGAGGATGCCAACGCGCACGATATTTTATTGTGCATCAATACAGGTGAAAAACAGGCAACGCCTAAGATGGATGATGTGGGCATGGACGATGATTTGAATAAAAAAAATGCCCGTTTTGCCTTCCCGAATGATGAATTTTATTTTAAGACGACGACTGAAATGTCCCATATTTTCAAGGACGTGCCAGAAGCTATAGATAATACTAATGAAATAGTAGGAAAAGTAGAGCATTTGAAGCTGAAGCAAGATATTATGTTGCCCAATTTCGTTATCCCCACTGACTTTACAAATCAAGACGAATACCTGCGCCACCTTACCTATACAGGTGCGAAGGAACGTTATAAAGACATTACGCCCGAGGTAGAAGAACGCTTGAATTTTGAGCTTTTCACGATCAAAACAATGGGTTTTGCAGGTTATTTCTTGATTGTGGCGGATTTTATCAAGGCGGGAAGGGATTTAGGCGTGTTAATTGGTCCCGGTCGTGGTTCGGCAGCCGGTTCGGCAGTGGCTTATTGCGTCGGCATTACGAATATTGATCCTATTAAATACAACCTTCTTTTCGAACGGTTTTTGAATCCTGACCGTAAATCCATGCCTGATATTGATACCGATTTTGATGATGAAGGTCGTCAAAAAGTAATTGATTATGTGGTGCAAAAATATGGTAAACAGCAAGTGGCTCAAATCGTCACGTATGGTACTATGGCGGCTAAAATGAGTATCAAAGACGTAGCACGTGTCCTTGATTTGCCTTTGCAGGAAGCCAATACGTTGGTGAAACTTGTTTCTGACAAACCGGGCATCAAACTTAATCGCCTTTTGACAGCCCCTCTCAGCGGTGAAGGGTCTTTGGTAGATAGAGAGGGTTTAGCCAGTGAAGATATTGATAATGCCAAGCAGTTGCGTGAAATATTGAAGGGCGACGATATGCGAGCAGCCGTTTTGAAAGAAGCCTTGATATTGGAAGGGTCGGTGCGAGGCACGGGTATTCACGCTGCAGGTATCATCATTGCGCCGAAGGATTTGACTGAAATTATACCGGTTGCTACGGCTAAGGATTCTGATTTATTGGTCACTCAGTTTGAAGGCTCTATTATTGAAGATGCAGGCGTTATCAAAATGGATTTCTTGGGTCTTAAAACATTGACGATTATCCGCGATGCGCTAAGATTAATTAAAGAAAATCATGGTCTGGATATTGATATTGATAATCTTAAACTTGATGATAAAAAGACTTATGAACTCTATCAAAAAGGTGAAACAAACGCTACTTTCCAATTTGAAAGTCCGGGTATGCAAAAGCACCTTCGGGATTTGAAACCTGATAAATTTGCGGATTTGATAGCGATGAATGCCTTGTATCGTCCGGGTCCTATTCAGTATATTCCTAATTTTATCAATAGAAAACATGGACGTGAGAAGGTGGTTTATGACCTCCCTGCGATGGAAGAATATTTGAAGGAAACTTATGGAATATGCGTTTATCAAGAGCAAATCATGCTTTTATCACAAAAATTAGCCAATTTTTCAAAGGGCGATGCGGATGTTTTAAGGAAAGCGATGGGTAAAAAGCAGATTTCAGTGTTGAATAAAATGAAAGCGCAATTTTTTGATGGCTGTTCTAAAAATGGACACCCCCTCAGTATTTGCGAAAAAGTTTGGACAGATTGGGAGGCTTTTGCACAATATGCTTTTAATAAATCGCACTCGACTTGCTACGCTTTTGTAGCGTATCAAACAGCCTATTTGAAAGCGCATTATCCGGGTGAATATATGGCGGCGGTGCTATCCAATAACCAATCTAATATTGATAAAATCACTTTTTTTATGGAAGAATGTCGTTCAGCAAATATTCCTGTGAAAGGTCCGGATGTGAACGAATCGGATGTAAAATTTACAGTGAATAAAAAAGGTGATATTCGTTTTGCACTGTCGGCTATTAAGGGGGTTGGCGAAGCGGCTGTAGAAAGTCTTATTGAAGAACGAAAGAAAGGAGGTGCATTCAAGGATATTTATGATTTTATACGCCGTTTGAATCTTAGAACAGTGAATAAAAAAGTCATTGAAAGCCTTGCACAAGCGGGTGGATTCGATGGTTTTGGCATTGCTCGTGCAGCCTTTTTTGCACCATCTGACAAGCACGATACTTTTATTGAACACCTCTTGAAATATGGTGCGGGGTATCAATCGCAATCATCGTCCGCAAGCACTTCTCTTTTCGGCAACACGGCGGATAGTGTGATGATGACGACCCCCTCAGTACCGAAGGTGGATGAATGGAATTTAATTCAAAAACTCAATTATGAAAAGGATTGTGTTGGCATTTATTTGACAGGGCATCCGTTAGATGATTTTAAAATTGAGACGGGCTTTGCTAATATGACGCTGGATAGAGCCAGCGAATTCAAAAATCAGCGCATCAAAATAGCAGCATTCGTCTCGGCTGTCAATCATCGTGTCTCAAAAAAAGGGACAGGTTTTGGTATCTTTACTCTTCAAGATTATAAAGGTTCTATAGAATTTGCTCTATTCAATGAAGACTATGCGCGTTTTAGTCCAATTTTACAACCGGGCATTTCGGTATATATCGAAGGCGATATGAAACCTAAATGGAACTCAACAGAGGAATTTGAACTTAAAATAAAAGAAGTAAAGCAGTTAGCGAGTATCGGCGAAAGCTTGACTGAAAGCATTACTTTAATGATTCCGATTGAAGAAATCTCAAACACCATGATTAATAATTTGGATGAACTTTGTAAAAAATACAAGGGTAAGCATAAACTCAAAATGAATTTTATAGACAGTACCAATCGGCAAACACTGAATCTTTTTTCACTTGATAAAAAAGTGAATGTGGATTCGGATTTTATAGCGGCAGTGGAGGTTTTTGGTTTAAAATATAAATTAAATTGAGTTGAAAGTGAAAGTTGAAAATTTTTCATTTTTTTTAATTTCATACCCCTCAGTATTTGATATAAAAAAAGCCGTTTCAAACCTTTATTTTAAGGTGGAAACGGCTTTTTTTATATCAAACGAATATTTTTTCTTTAAATACCTGCCGCCTCTGCCTTTTCCAAATCAGCTGTAAACGAAGCACTATTATATTCCCGATTCAAACGAGCAATATTTTCGAGGCTAATTTCCTTAGGACATTCCGCTTCGCAGGCACCAATGTTCGAACACATACCAAAACCTTCTATATCGTGCTGAGCTACCATAGATTGCACCCGACGAGCTGCTTCAGGGCGACCTTGAGGCAATAGAGATAAATGTGAAACCTTTGCCGATGTGAAAAGCATAGCCGAACCATTCGGACAAGCCGCTACGCAAGCACCGCAGCCTATACAAGTCGCCGCATCAAATGCCTTAGACGCCAACTCTTTACCAACTGGAATCGCATTGCCATCTTGTGCTTGACCCGTACCGACTGAAATATAACCACCGGCTTGAATAATGCGGTCAAATGCCGAGCGGTCAACCACCAAATCCTTGATAACAGGAAATGACTTAGCTCTGTA
>JAYTON010000514.1:0-5741 GCA_043747725.1 Saprospiraceae bacterium | reverse complement strand
TATTTCAGCAGCTTTGATGAATAATTTGAATCCACAAAGGTTCGGATGATGAATAGACTTGATGCAATGGGAACGCGGATGAGGCGGATGAGGCGGATTTTCACGGATTTTTTATGATAAATTTAAAAAATCCTTGAAAATCCGCCTCATCCGCCTCATCCGCGTTCCCATTATAATAAGTATCATAAAAGGTATTTTTTAATTTTTTTTTAGCTGTCTTGTATTTGTCTTGTACTGAAATACTCTATTTTATTCTTGTTTTCAAGACTTTTACAGAATATTTAATCTTTTACAGCTAATTTATAAAATTTTATTTTTTATCTAAAATCATCAACGAGAATGAAAAAAAACTCTACTCTTCTTGCTTTCAGCATGATGTTTCTATTAACAATGCGCCTTTCAGCACAAGCACCTGTATTCATTGATAACTATACGGCAGGAGTTACTTTCACAGGTTTTGGCGGTTCTGTCAACGATGTGACAATCGACAATACTGTATTCCAATCGGGTACATCTTCCCTCAAAATTGCTGTGCCTGCTGCGGGTTATACGGGTGGTGCATTAACTGCTGCAATAGCTCAAAATTTGACAACCTACAATGCCGTTACATTTTGGATTAAAGCGAGCGCGGCTAAAACTTTGAATGTAGCCGGTCTTGGCAACAATGCTGCGACGACTGTTTATCAAACAGAGTTTGCCAATATTCCGATTAATACGACTTGGAAAAAGGTGATTATTCCGATTCCATCAGCTTCTAAATTGACGGCGGAAGCGGGTTTGTTTCATTTCGCTGAAGGCGGTGATGAAGGAGCTTATACGATTTGGATTGACAATATTCAATATGAAAATTTAACGGGCGGCGTCATTGGAACAGCGACAGCGGCTATGGCAAACGAAACCATCATCAAAGCTGTCGGTGATTCTTTTTCACCAAACGGTTTGGTCGCTTCTTTTCCAGTCAATGGGGCAGCGCAAGCATTGGCTGTGAGCAAAGCATATTTTACTTATGCCAGTTCAAATGCGGCTGTGGCAACTATGTCTGCCTTGGGTGAAGGTAAAGCAGTGGCTGCGGGCACTGCCAATATCACGGCGTTATTGGGCAGCGTCACCGTTTCAGGCACTTTGACAGTGAATGTTAGTGCTGTAACGATGCCGACTGTTGCTGCACCGACGCCCACGAAAGTGGCGGCGAATGTGATTTCACTTTTCAGCAATGCCTATACCAACAAAGCGGTTGATACATGGTCAGCGTCTTGGGATCAAGCCGATGTGGCTGATGTGAAAATCGCAGGCAACGACAATAAACTTTATACCAACCTCATTTTTGCAGGGGTTGAATTTGTCGGTCCTAATGTCGTGAATGCGAAAGACATGACGCATTTTCACATAGATATTTGGACGCCTAATTCTACTACTTTCAAGGTTAAATTGGTTGATTTTGGCGCAAATGGTGTTTTTCAAGGCACGACCAATGACGATACGGAACATGAACTCAGCTTTACACCTGCTTTGGGTAAATGGGTCAGCTATGATATTCCTTTCACGGATTTTGTCGGTTTGAAAGCCAGAGAGCATCTCGCTCAAATGATTTTTGTAGGCTCAACCAGCACTGTGTACGTGGACAATGTCTATTTTTATAAAGATGCTGCTGCCCCCTCAGTACCAACCGTTGCTGCGCCAACGCCGACGAGAGCCGCCGTGAATGTGATTTCATTATTCAGCAATGCCTATACCAATAAGCCTGTTGACACGTGGTCTGCTTCTTGGGATCAGGCAGATGTAGCGGATGTAAAAGTCGCCACTAATGATACTAAATTGTACACCAATCTTAATTTTGCAGGCATTGAATTTACGGGTGCTAACCTCGTGAATGCGAAAGACATGGGCTTTTTCCACACGGATATTTGGACGCCTAACTCAACAACTTTTAAAATTAAATTGGTTGATTTCGGTGCAAATGGTGTTTTTCAAGGCACGACCAACGATGATACGGAGCATGAACTCACCTTCACACCTGAATTGGGCAAATGGGTCAGTTACGATATTCCTTTCACTGATTTTGTGGGTTTGAAGGCAAGAGAACATCTGGCTCAAATGATTTTTGTCGGGTCGAACAGCACTGTTTACATCGACAATATTTATTTCTATAAAACAAGTACGGGTACAAAAGATGTGGTTTTTTCAAAAGACTTATTCACGGCGACCCCCTCAGTATCAGACGCTTTTGTAACGGTTAATTTGACTGAAAAAGTAAAAGGTTCAACTCAAATTACCCTTTCAAATTTGATGGGTGAAAACGTTTATACTCAGACGATTAAAGCTGATGGCATCAATCAATCGAGTATTATTTCTACTCAGAATCTTCCTGCGGGCATGTATATAATAGGTGTACAAGTTGGTTTGACATTCCAAAGTCAGAAAATTGTGGTGAGCCATTGATAATGGGTTAAAAACTAATAATTTTCATAAATTCCGAAATTTATTGAGGGGTTTCGACCCCTCAGTATTTTTTTAGATATTATTCAAACTGAAAGAAAAGACGTATGAAAAAAAATAAAAACTCTTTAATGCTCGCATTCTTATTCCTCTTGAGCATGGGGCAATTAATGGCACAATCAACGTCTGTGAAAGGTGTAGTAATGGACGGTAAAGAGCCGCTCGTCGGGGCTAATATTCTTGAAAAAGGCACATCAAACGGTACTTTAACTGATATTGATGGTCTATTTCAGTTAGCTTTAAAAAATCCAAAATCGGCTGTTTTAGTCGTCTCCTTCGTCGGGTATCAACCCAAAGAAGTAGCCGTGAATAATGCCACAACCATTAATATTGAATTGACAGGTTTGGCAACTCTCGAAGAATTTGTCGTAGTTGGCTACGGTACGCAACGCAAAGCTGTTGTAACAGGGGCGATTGCGAAAGTAAAAGGTTCAGATTTAGAAAATATGCCCGTCTCTCGCATCGAGCAATCATTGCTCGGTCGCACAGCCGGCGTACGTGTGACGACCGGTTCAGGTCAGCCTGGCGAAGGGGCAACAGTGCGGATTCGCGGAACAACGTCTATCAATAACAGTGAACCACTTTATGTAGTGGATGGTATTCCTGTAGGCGGCGGTATTGATTACCTCAACCAAGCCGATATTGAATCCATTGAAGTATTAAAAGATGCGGCTTCAGCAGCTATTTATGGCGCGAGGGCAGCAGCAGGTGTCATTTTAGTCACCACTAAACAAGGAAAAGAAGGCAAAACTGCCATTACTTATAATGCTTATTGGGGTCAACAAGCCCCTTCTCGCAAGCTCGCCTTGCTCAATGCACGGCAATATGCGACGTTAATGAATGAATCATCAGTCGCTGCCAAAGGAGAAATCCTCTTCAAAGACCCCTCAGTATATGGCACTGGCACAGACTGGCAAGACGCTGTTTTTAATCAAAAAGCACCCTTGCAAAATCATGAATTGGGTATATCGGTCGGTAATGCCAAATCTCAATATTATGCCTCACTTGGTTATTACAATCAAGTCGGTATTGTAGCATCCCCTCAGTCAGAATGGAGTCGCTACTCAGTGAGACTCAATTCTAATCACCAATTGACTAATTTTATAAAGATTGGTACTACAATGGGCTATTCGAGAGTCAATGGTAGAGCTTCTTCAACCAATAGTGAATTTGGGGGTGTTTTGGGCAGAGCGATTAATATGGATCCGATTACGCCGCTCATCGAAACAGACCCCTCAGTATTGAACACCACTATTTTTAAAAACTTCCCAGTTGTTAGAAATAGCGAGGGTTTGCCGTATGGCATTTCAAGATATGTGAGTTCTGAAATTTTAAACCCCGTTGCAGCCACTGCTGTCAATCAAGGTTCAGGTTGGGCTGATAAAATAGTGGGCAACGGTTTTGCTGAAATAGAACCGATAAAAGGATTGAAATTCCGTTCAAGTTATGGGGTGGATATTGCATTTTATGGCGGAGATGGTTTCCGCCCGCTTTATTATCTCAATGCTGCCAATCGTTCGGACGTAACCTCTTACAGTCGCAGCCAAAGCCGAGGATTTTATTGGGTTTGGGGAAATACCTTGGCTTATAATACAACTTTTAATAGAAAACATAATTTTTCAGCACTAATTGGTACGACTGCTGAAAAAAATCATGGGGAAAATGTATCAGGCAGCGTTCAAAATATGCCCGTTTCAGATATAAAAGATGCTTCGCTTAACTTCGCCTCTGTACAAGCAGACCAAAGTTTCGGTGGTTTTGAATACAATGCTGCGTTGTTGTCGTATCTCGGACGTGTCAATTACGATTATGCAGGAAAATATATTATCTCCGCTTTAATGAGGATTGATGGCTCGCCTAAATTTGGTACAAACAATAAATTCGGGCGCTTCCCCTCAGTATCAGCTGGTTGGATTTTATCAGAAGAAGGTTTTTTGAGAAACTTAAAACCCATTAATTTCTTAAAAATACGCGCTTCATGGGGTATCAACGGCAATGACCAAATTGGGGATTTCCGCTACGTATCAACCGTTGGTGGTGGTCGCAATTATACATTCGGCACGGGCGACAAACTCGTGAATGGCATTAGCCCGAACGCCATCGCCAATCCCGATTTGAGATGGGAACAGACAATTCAAACGAATATAGGCTTCGATGCTAAACTGTTCAAACACCTGTCTGTTACGTTGGATGTTTTTCAAAAAAATACATCAGATATGTTGCTCGATATTAGAGTGCCAAGCTATATAGGCAATGCAGGACCGGTTGGCAATATTGCTAAATTAGAAAACAGTGGGGTTGAATTGGAATTGGGTTATGAAAGAAAAATAGGAAAACTTGCGTTCAATTTGGTGGGTAATTTATCCTACGTCAAAAATGTAGTGACTGATTTGGGTCCTGATAAAAAGTTTTTGGGCGGTCAAACTTTCAGCCCTCAAGGTTTAGAAATCACTCGCACGACAGTGGGTGAGCCTATCGGTTTCTTCTTTGGCTATCAAACGCAAGGCATTTTTCAAAATCAAAGTGAAGTAGATGCTTATAAAAGTAAAGAAGGTTTGAAAATTCAACCCTCAGCCAAACCGGGCGATTTCCGTTTTGCAGACTTAAACGGCGATGGTATTATCAATGCCGATGACCGCACTAAAATTGGCGACCCAACGCCTAATATCACGTATGGCTTCAATTTCAGTGTTGCTTACGGCGGCTTTGATGTGGTATTATTTGGTCAAGGTGTGAGCGGCAATCAGATTTTTAAAGCTACTCGCCGCTTCGATTTACAAATGGCAAATATGACAGCAGATGCACTCGGACGCTGGACGGGTGAAAATACATCGACCTCCTACCCGCGTCTTGTAATGGACGATCCAAATAAAAACTTTAGTCGCAGTTCTAATTTTTACGTTGAAAGCGGCGCCTATTTCCGCATCAAAACTTTACAGATTGGTTATTCCGTACCCCCCCTCAGTATTTTATCAAAAATCGGCATGTCCAGATTCCGCGTATATGTATCTGCTAATAACTTGGTAACTTTAACAAAATATACAGGCTACGACCCTGAAATTGGCGGCGGCAGCTTTGGGGTGGATAGAGGGTTTTATCCGCAAGCAAGGTCGTTTATGGCTGGATTAAGCGCAGCTTTTTAAGTAAATTTAACACATAGCCACATAGGACACATAGTTTTTAAGAGGTGGTTGTGTTCAATTTTTATACATAAAAAAATGAAAAAACTATGTGTCCTATGTGTC
>JAYTON010000513.1:0-4595 GCA_043747725.1 Saprospiraceae bacterium | reverse complement strand
TTAATGTAGTTGTTATCAATGTTGTTCAACTAAAGTGGAATTTCAAGAACTTAATGTTTTTGAAGTTCCATGTTTTTTTTAGAGAACTTTTATTGAAAGTAGTAAGCAAATGAATGGAGCAATGAAATTTAATGAAAGAATTCAAAACTCAAATTTATTTAAACTCAAATTCTTGAATTTTTATAACGCTTTGGCAGCATATGATATAAAAACTAAAGTTTGTATGAACTGATTATCAATGCTTTTTAGGTAATAATAAACTGTAATGTTATAAAAAGCATAAGTCACAATACTACAAATTGATTGAAAATTGAAACCTACAAAACATTTTATTTTGAAAATATTATAGCAATAACAAAAGAGAACGATAAGCTATTATTATAAATTTCAATTTTTTAATTACTATTTTGATTCATATTTTAAAACAAATCTTGCAAGAAGATGAAAAAATCAATTAACGAATTTAGAAGCATTTTAACCGAAACTGAAAAGCTTTCGACACTTCAACTCTGTCATTTGAAGGGCGGTGGTGAAGATTTACGTAGAAATACATTGGTGGTAGCAACACCCGTAGCGACAGTGACAGTAACAGCGAAAATTTAATTTAGCTGTTTAAATGTGGTTATTCAATGTGGAACTTCGGAAATGGAATATTTTTTGAAGTTCTATATTTTATTTAAAGCGTTCACCAATCAGTCATATTTCCAAAATGAAAAATTCAAACAACTTTTACTTATTCATATTGATTATTTTTTTATCATTTTTTGTATCTTCTGATGAGGCAAGATGCAATAATGTTGACTTTCAAAAAGACTCCACCGAAATTATAGCTTTGATACAATCCGCTCAGGAAAAATCTTTCAAAAATTTTCAAGCAGCAGCTCTCGAACTCAACAAAGCCATTGCTATCACCCAAAAGCTGGGAAGCACTACTTTGCTTTTTAAAACTTACAGGAGTGCTGGTGGTGTATATGAAGATAATAGTAAATTAGAGGAAGCGGCAGCTTATTATAAAAAAAGCTTAGACCTCATAGATGATGTTTCGGATGCTAATAAACTTGATATTTATATAGATTGGGCAATTATCAATAAAAAAACAGGAAAATATAAAACCTCAAAAGATTATTATGACCGTACACTCGAATTAGCTCAACAGATTGGAGATATCGAGATGGTAGAATTTGCTTACAATGGCTTAGGTACACTTCATGGTGCATTAGGCGAATTTGACAAAGCCATTGATGCATATTTACATTCGATTGATATAGCTAAAAAGAGAAAAAATATTAGAGAGGAGCTTGTGACTTTGACAAATATTGCAAAAGTATATACCAAATCTAATAATTTTGAATTAGCGTTTGATAATATAAAAAATGCCTATAGTTTAGCCTTGAAAATTAATGACTCAACAGAGCTTGGCGGTGTTTTGAATGCTTATGGCAATATTTTAAATGTTCAAAAAGATTATCCAGCTGCTTTGATTCGCCATCAAGAAGCGTTGGCTGTGTATGAAAAAAGGGGTGATCAGTCTCATATCCTCGAAACCCTGATTTATGTAGCAGATGTCTATGCTCAATCCGGTCAGTATAAATTGGCGGAGCAATATTTCAAACGTTGTTTTGATTATAAAGACCACTTGGTTTATTACGAGCATCCAAATCTTTATTTGAAACTCGGTAATCTGTATGAAAAAACCAATAATGATGTCAAAGCTATTGAATCTTACAAAAAAAGTTTACAATTAGCATCTCTTAGAAGTTTTAAAGATATTATTCAAAAAAGCAATTTAGGTCTTTCACAAGTATATCAGCAATCGGGCGATTATAAAAATGCATACACTTACCTCCAAATAGCCAACTCTTACGGTGATTCGCTTTTCAATGAAGAAAAATCCAAACGTTTAGCTGAGGCTCAATACAAATTTGATGTTGAAAAAAGTGAGAAAGAAATACAGTCTTTGCGCTTAGAGCAAAACCGTTATTGGTTGGGAACAATTTTGGTTTTCTTTTCAGTTATCATTATTTCTCTCGTTTATTATTTAAGGTTAAAAGGTAGAAATAATAAAGTTTTGTTGCAAAAAAATTCTGAAATCAAGTTTCAAAATGAGCGTTTGGAAAAATCTAATGAGATTTTGCACCAATTTGCATATGCTTCAGCCCATGATTTGAAAGAACCGTTGAGAAGTATCAGCAGCTTTGTTCACATCATTCAGAGGCGGTATTCTAAATTATTGCCACCTGAGGCAGGCGAATATATGGATTTTGTTGTGGGTGGTGTTAAGAGAATGGAAAGCCTGTTGTCAGCTTTGTTGGAATACTCAACTGTTGCATCAGATGAGCAAGAAGTCAAGCATACAACATCATTAAAATTAGCTCTTTCTGACGTTAAACACAATTTGCACAGTACAATTATTGAAAAAAATGCTGTCATTGATTGTGAAGGTTTTTTACCCATGTTGTGGATTAGCCGGTTGCATTTAACGCAGCTATTTCAAAACCTGATTAGTAATTCTTTGAAATTTTCAAATAAACAACCGCATGTAAAAATACTAGGTCAAGTTCAAGGAGCTAATTTGCTCATAACTGTAAAGGATAACGGCATTGGCATGAAGCTCGAATACAGCGATAAAATATTCCGCTTGTTTCAACGCCTTAGCCGCTCCCCTCAGTATGAAGGCACCGGAATAGGTTTGGCTATCTGCAAACACATTGTCGATAAATACAATGGTAAAATTTGGTTCGAATCGGTTGAAGGGGAGGGTACAACATTTTATCTCTCATTTCCTATGAAAATTGTTCAAAATGAGATGAAGACTGAGGGGGTAGATATTAATCCCAATTTTCAAGTACAGCCTCATTAATTCGTAAATATTGATTCTAATAAAAAAACGGCTAAACTATTGATTATCAATAATTTAGCCGTTAGTCTTTATATTAATTTAAAAGAATTAATCCTTTAAATTTTTTTGATTATTATCTTCTTGGAGGTGGACGACGGTCATCGCGTCTGTCATCTCTACCACCGCCTCTGCGATCATCTCTTCCGCCGCCACGACGGTCATCTCTTCCGCCTCGGTCACCGCCGCCGCCGCCGCCGTCACTCATGACATATGGCTCGCCGTTTGGAGAAGGCAGAACGGCTTTGCGAGAAAGACGCAATTTGCCCGATCTTTTATCAATATCAATGATTTTGAATTGAACTTCATCACCTTCTTTAAAGGCTTCTTCTACGTTATCAATTCTGCTCCACGACATTTCAGAGACATGCAACAAACCACTTTTATTACCCTTGAAATCAATGAAAACACCATAAGGCATAACCGTTGCAACCGTGCCTGTATGTACATCGCCTACTTGAGGGTCATAGATGATAGCATTTATCATCACAATTGCCTTATCAATAGCATCTCTATCAGGTGCAAAAACACTGATATAACCTTTACCTTCTTTTTCTTCAATGGTAATAGTTGTGCCTGTGACCCGTTGCATTTCTTGAATGATTTTACCGCCGGGTCCGATTATGCCGCCTATAAATTCTTTTTCAATAATGACTTCCACCATTCGAGGAGTATGCGGTTTGAGATCGGTAGCCGGCTCAACAATCGCTTTTTTCATTTCTTCAATGATATGTAAACGACCAATTTTCGCTTGAACCAACGCTTTTTCAAGCATTTCGTAAGGCAAACCATCAATTTTGATGTCCATTTGGCAACCACAAATACCTTTTTCAGTACCTGTTACTTTGAAGTCCATATCGCCGAGTGCATCTTCATCACCCAAAATGTCAGAAAGAATACCGACTCTTGACCCCTCAGTAATTTTGCCGCCATCTGTAATCATACCCATCGCAATACCTGCAATATGACCCTTGGTTTGAATACCACTATCCATCAAAGCCAATGAACCTGCACAAACAGTTGCCATTGAAGATGAACCGTTTGATTCCAAAATATCAGAAACAATGCGGATAGTATAAGGTGTATCAGGCAATACACGACGAATAGAACGCGCCGCTAAATTGGCATGACCTATTTCACGACGTCCCGGCCCACGCGCAGGTTTTACCTCACCGACTGAGAAACCTGGAAAATTGTAGTGCAAAAGGAATTTTTCATCACGATAATCCAAAACAGTATCATAAATGGCGGCATCCAATTTAGTA
The DNA here is from genome assembly GCA_043747725.1 of Saprospiraceae bacterium. GTDB lineage: Bacteria > Bacteroidota > Bacteroidia > Chitinophagales > Saprospiraceae > JAAFJT01. The sequence continues at coordinate 434 of JAYTON010000513.1, read as the reverse complement.
CCCAATGTCAATGAAGTCAATGATTGTGTTTCACCGCGATTAAATATAGCTGAACCATGCGCAGAAGGTAAATAATCAACTTCGCACCAAATCGAGCGGACTTCATCAAATTTACGACCATCCAAACGTATCCCCTCAGTCAACATGGTATCCCGGACAGCTTCTTTCTTCATTTTATCGAAATAGCCTGAAAAGAACTTTGAGTTTTCTGCCATATATTCATCGCCAAAGGCATGAGTCAAGGCTTCTTTAACGTCATCTTTTACAGTATCAAAGGCTTTTTTACGCTCCTGCTTTATGCTTGCTGAACGCGTAACAGCTTGAATTTTCTCTTTGCCTATTTCTTCAATCTTCTTTTTCAAACCTTCATTTTCAACAGAAGGTGCGACATCCATTTTCGCTTTGCCTACTTCTTGAGCAAATTTTTCTAACAC
>JAYTON010000512.1:0-5565 GCA_043747725.1 Saprospiraceae bacterium | reverse complement strand
TTATTAATATCATTAATAATGGCATCGATGGGCGGTGGAATAATCTGTTTTACCCCTTTGCCCAGCCCAAGGACTGACTCTTCTATCCATAAGGTGATTTGTCCCCTTTGCCACAAACGCTTATTGTTGCTTGACCAATTCTTCAATTTATATGTATCTTTGACTGGAGCTGTTAGGTCTTTTTTCATCTAACTCTTATAGTTTGGTCACTTCAAAGTTACTACTAACAGATCGCTTTTTTTTCTTTGCTCCCATTGCAACAAAGTCGTTTTGAATAAGTAAAATTATTCCCATTCTAAATCTGCTATTCGCAATTGAAACCCGACTAAAACATCTTCGCCTGAAAGTGTTTTTTCAAAAGAATCTATTATAATTATAACTACCATATTATATTCTTTTAAACAGAAATAAACCTTTTTTAAGTAATCTTTACAAAAATAATTTTAATTTTTGATAAATTGAAAACTGTAATCAATTGGGGATTTCGGAAACGGGTATACCCGAAACCCGAAATACTGAGGGGCTGTGTCATGCGTCGAGTTTTTAAAACCTAAAATCAAAAAATATTCCTTATAAAAGTAGATTATCCAATCAGTACATTATTTTAGCAGCCCTTATTGATAACAGATTTTTTAAATCTTAAATTAAACTTATGAGAAACAAACTGTTACTGGCGTCCTTTTGCTTTCCGATATGGCTCACTGCCCAAGTTGCCGTGCCTATGAAAGATATGTCTTTTTGGAAGACGTCAAGCGCTACAAATTGGCAAATCGCGGGCGATGTGACCGCTGATTTCAATAAACGAAATGATATGGCTGCTTCCGTTGGCACAGGCGTTTTGGTCAATTTGCCCAATGGGAAAAATAGAGGTAATCTCGTTTCGAATACTGAATATGGCGATGTGGATGTCTCTTTTGATTTTATGATGGCGAGGCATTCCAATTCAGGTTTTTACTTGATGGGGCGTTACGAAGTGCAACTTTTAGATAGTTGGGGCATCAAAAATCCTAAATATGGTGATTGTGGAGGCATTTACAAACGCCGCCGTTATGCTGCAGATAGCACTGAAATATTGTGGGAAGGTCATGCGCCACTTCAAAATGCCTGCCTTGCGCCCGGTCTTTGGCAACATATGGATATTTCTTTTCAAGCTCCTCGATTCGATGCTTCTGGTAAAAAAATCGCCAATGCCAAGTACATTAAAATAACGATGAACGGTATCGTTTTGCATGAAAACGTAGAATTGACGGGTCCAACAGGCGGTCCGATTGATGAAAACGAAGCGGCAACAGGTCCATTTATGATTCAAGGCGATCATGGTCCGGTGGCTTTTCGCAATTTGAAAGTGTCTAATTTTAATGGAAAATCGGCAGAACTGAGTGATATTTCTTTCAACGTTTTTTATGGCAGTTTTAAAGAAGCCAAAGACTTCCTCAATAATAAACCCGATTCAACGGGCAAATTGGAAAAACTGACGTGGGAAGTGAGTAAGGAAACCAATGATTTTGCTCAGGTTTTCAAGGCAACTTTAAAAATTCCACAAGCTGGAAAATATAAAATTACGACCCAAATGGCAGGTAAAAATGCCGTAAAAGTAGGTGACAAGGTCATTTTACCTGAAAATTTCTCGCATACGAGCAATAAACGCACTGCCTCAGTAGATTTGCCCGCCGGCGATGTGCCGATTGAAATGAGCGTGTACAAGACTGATGGTTGGATGCAGCCGATATTGGGCTTGTGGGTGGAGGGTCCGAATTTTCGCCCTGTGTCGTTCCATTCTTTCAGCTCTTTGATGGCTGGCACGCCGCCCGACCCTATTTTTTTAAATGCGCCTGAGCCCACGGTTTTTCGTTCGTTCATGGATTTTAATGTGAGTCAATGGGGTAAAGTTGAAAAACGCATTGTTCATGCCGTGAATGTCGGTTCGCCCGATAAATTGCATTTCACTTACGACATGGATAATGGTGCACTGGCTCAAATCTGGAAAGGCGATTTTCTGAATACTTCGCCCATGTGGGATGATAGAGGCGACGGTTCTTCGCGCCCTCGGGGTACGCTTTTGTTGCTCAATGATGCACCGCCTTTCACCAAATCGGTGAAAGACACGCTGGCATATACCCCTCAGTCAGAAGCGCAATTTCGCACTTTGGGCTATGATTTAGGAGAGAGCGGGATGCCAACTTTTCGCTACCGTATTTATGGTTCGGAAGTAGCAGATGAAGTGGAAATTACTGAGGGGGGTAAAAGCTTAAGCCGAACGATCACCTTGAAAAATACGGCCAACGATTTATTTTATCGAGTAGCCACAGGTAAAAAAATGATTCAATTGGCAGATGGTTCGTATTTAATTGATGATAAAAAATATTACGTCAAACTGATGAATGGCGCAAAAGGAACGGTTGAAACAGTGGGCGATAATAGCTTTTTGATGGTGCCTGTTAAAGATAAATTACAGTACTCCATCATGTGGTGAAAACACGTATCGGATACTTTAAAAGTATTCGATACGTAGGCTAAAAATTGATAATACGTATCGGATACTTCAAAAGTATCCGATACGTTGACTACGTAGGCTCAAAAAATCATCGAAATACTGAGGGGTATCCACATTGAATCACAGGTTTTAAATTTCAAAAAAAAATGACATTTCATTTCAATAAATTCATAAAAATAATGACTGCCTCAACGGTGGTCGTAGCCATGTCTTCCCTTTTCACAGGCGCATCTCGTTTTCAAGATAATTTGCCAACTGAAGACGATTATTATAAAATCGTCAAATTGCCGATGCCCGAAGGTATCGTCATGGAAGTGGGTGGCATTGCGACTTTGCCGAATGGCAGCATAGCCGTTTGTACAAGGCGCGGAGACGTTTGGATGGTTGATAATCCGTCTGCACCTGTTCCTAATTATCGAAAATTTGCCAGCGGTTTACATGAGGCTCTGGGCATTGCATTTAAAGACGACCATCTCTATGTGGCACAACGTGGCGAACTGACCAGACTCATTGATAAAAATGGCGATGGCAAGGCTGACCGCTACGAAACGGTGTATGCATGGCCCATTTCAGGGCATTATCATGAGTATTCTTTTGGTCCGAAGATAGCACCCGATGGGTCTATGTTCGTCACAGCGAATGTCAGTTTCGGCAATTCTGATTGGTGGGCAGGTAAATCCACAGTGCCGTGGCGTGGCTGGACGATGAAAATCAGTGAAGACGGCACGATGCAGCCTTTTGCAGCCGGATTTCGCTCGCCTTGTGGCATTGGTATGATAGACGGAGAGTTTTTTTATGGCGACAATCAAGGCGATTGGATGGGTTCGGGCTTCATTATGCACGTCGAAAAAGGTGATTTTGTCGGGCATCCCGCTTCATTGGCTTGGGCTGATCGTCCTGAATCGCCCGTGAAAATGCGAAAAGAAATGGTCTATAAAGCCGTTGATCCGCGCGACAATCCAAAGGTGAAACCCGAATATGTGAAGGATGAACCTATGACGACTATTTATGAAATGAGTAAAAAAACCTATCCGAACATGGGCATCAAGCCCCCCTCAGTATGGTTGCCTCACGGCGTGTTGGGCATCTCCACTTCTGAACTTTTGACGGACGATACGCATGGTGAATTTGGTCCATTCGCTGGTCAAGTATTGGTCGGCGACCAAGGCATGTCGAAAATAGCGCGAGTATTTCTTGAAAAAGTAAATGGTGTTTATCAAGGTGCATCCTTTGATTTTCGCAATGGCTTCCGCTCAGGGGTGTTGCGGATGTCGTGGGGAAAAGACAATGCCTTGTATGTAGGCGGCACAAATCGTGGTTGGGGTTCGACTGGCAAAGAGCCTTATGGTTTGGAGCGTTTGGTTTGGACGGGCAAGACGCCATTTGAAATGAAAGCCGTTCGTGCCATGCCCGATGGTTTTGAGATAGAATTTACTTATCCAGTTGATAAGACGACGGCTGAGGATGTGAATAATTACACTGTTTCAAGCTTTATTTACAAATATCACCCTGTTTATGGTAGTCCGATGGTGAATACAAAAGATAACTCTGTGCGTGGTGCAAAGGCTACGGCGGACGGGTTGCGCGTGCGTGTGGTGGTAGATGGTTTACGCGAAGGCTATATTCATGACATCAAACCCGAAGGCGTACGTTCGGCTCAGGGCAAATTACCTTTGCTGCATCCGCAAGCATTTTATACTCTAAACAGTATTCCACAAGGTGCAAAAGCCAATATTACGCTTGTTACACCTCGCCCTAAAAAGGTTGAAAAAGAAGCTGTTGATGCTGGAATGGCAGTGAATACCCCTGATAACCAAAAGAAAGAAGCCGCACCATCAGCCGCACCTGAAGCTAAAACGCCTAAAAAATCTACGGCAAATACTGTTAAAGTGGATAAAACAAAAGCCACAACGCCTCCTCCTTCAAAACCCGTTGATAAACCGACGCCTGTCATGAATGAAAAAGAAGCAGCGGCTTTATTAGGGAAATATACCTGTACTGCTTGTCATAAAGCGAGGGAGAAGGCAGTTGGTCCCGCCTATTCGGAGGTAGCGAAAAGGAAATATTCCGTTTCAAAAATTGTTCAATTAATCTATGAACCGAAGCCTCAAAATTGGCCCGATTTCTCTACGCCGATGGCACCGATGCCGAATGTACCGAAAGCGGATGCTGAAAAAATAGCGGCTTGGATTAATTCTTTGAAGTAAAAAATATTGTTTCTTCTATTGTGTGTTGGGGATTAAGTGCTACCCCTCAGTATTTGACTAATTTTTACAATCTTTCCAATGGGTTTATCTCCTTTTTATTTTTTTCTAATTTTTCAGAGGTCTTAGCATTGGGTAAAATAAAATTGTAAAAAAGATGGAGCGATAAATAATAAGGCTTAAATGACTTGAAGTCTCCTACTTCTGCAAGAGGTAATGCAGAATCCGATTTTGTATATAAGTTACCTATTGAAAAGGTGTGTCGGATGGTAGCTCCCAAACGAGGCGTAATAAAATAAGAACACCCGAATATAAATCCAAAATCGCTGCTCTTATAATGTTGATTCAGATATTGAGCAATATTGGGTATAGAATTGAAGTAGCGCGTTATTTCTGTTTGAGAGCGCAGTAATCTGCCATAAGAAAAGCCTACATGAAATGAAATTTTATAGAATTCGTCAGAAGGATTAAACTTGTGATAAAAGTTAGATATAACCATCATATCTGCAGTATGGAGTGATATAGTGGGCAAATATGATTTACTATTGAGCGTCAAATCATCTCTTGATGGCTTTGAGCCTTTATTATTGTAGAATAATTCAGCACTGAGGTCAATATTAGGTGCTATATCAAAGCCGCCTTTTATGCCCAATGAACCTCCGATTTTATTATAACCATTTTGATTATCCCCATTGATTTGTGAAAAGTTGACACCCCCTATTATAGCCGCTTTGAAAAGATTTTGAGCTGGCAGTGAGAGTTGGCAGATGAGTACCAAGATGAGACTAAGTTTAGGCTTGTAGATATTCATAGTGAAGGGGTATTGATTAAGAGAAATAAAATCGAATCGTTTCTCAAATATATTTA
>JAYTON010000511.1:0-2355 GCA_043747725.1 Saprospiraceae bacterium | reverse complement strand
TTTTAAATTATAACAATTTGCTTTGAGTTCAAATAGCCCTTGTCTATAGCCTCTTTTAAGGGCGCGACTTTTTAATTTTTCGTACAAATCGCCCACTTGGTAGAGACCTTTAATTGTACTAAGTTTGCAGAGTAGATGAAGCATATTTTTATGATTGTGGTAAATAAAATGTATGCTCTCATACACTCTTTGTTTTAGTGACTAATCAATTTGTACAGTGATATTCAAACATTAATATTTTCTCAAAAAAAAACCTTTTGTAATTCATGATTAAAAACATACCTTTGCGAGCATTTTCGCAAAAAAATCTATTTTTTAATTAAAAGTTCTTTAATATCATGTATGCAATCGTAGAAATAGCCGGTCAGCAAGTGAAAGTGACGGAAGGTCAAAGACTATTCGTCCACCGGTTAGAAGCCGAAGCAGGCAGCAGCGTCACTTTCGACCAAGTTCTCTTGGTGGATAAAGACGGCTCTGTGTCTGTCGGTATGCCGACTGTTGGTGGTGCAAGCGTCAAAGCTACTGTCAACGAACACCTTAAAGGTGACAAAGTTATCGTTTTTAAGAAAAAACGCCGTAAAGGTTACCGTGTAAAAAATGGTCACCGCGACTTTTTAACAAGCATCACTATTAACTCTATTAACGGTTAATCTAAAAAAATTTAAAAAAATGGCACATAAGAAAGGCGCCGGTAGTACGGACAACGGGCGCGATAGTAAAGCGAAATATTTGGGGGTCAAAATGTACGGCGGTCAATTCGCTAAAGCAGGTAATATCCTCGTACGTCAGCGTGGTACGCAGTTCCATCCAGGCGAAAATGTTTATATGGGTAAAGATTATACTTTGCATGCTTCTATTGCGGGTATCGTTACTTATAAGCGTAGCAAAGATGACAAGCGCATTGTTTTCATTGCTCCCGCTGAATCAAGAGTTGTAGCGGCTACCACTCCTGTTGCTCCAGCTAAAGTTGCTCCAGCTAAAGTTGCAGCAGCGCCTGTAGCTCCCGTAGCTGAGGCTCCTAAAAAAGCTGACAAAGGTGCAGATGATTTGAAAAAAATTGAAGGCATTGGACCTAAAATCGAGCAAATATTGCACGAAGGCGGTATCACGACTTTCGCTCAATTAGCAGAAGCAGAAGCTGATGCCGTGAAAGAACTTTTGATGGCTGCTGGTCCACGTTATGCGATTCACAATCCTGCAACTTGGGCTAAACAAGCGGCTATGGCTGCGAGCGGTCAATGGGACGAATTGAAAGCGTTACAAGATCAGCTTGACGGCGGTAAAGAATAATTTGTTCCGTTTTTATAGCTTTAATATAGGAAACCCTGCTCTTCAACACAGCAGGGTTTCTTATTTTGTAAAACTATATCTTCTCAACCGCCGTCTCCTCAATCCAACCTTCCTCGCCATTTGGCAATCGGGTTTTTATAAGGTTTAAAATTTTATCCAATATTTCTATTTTAATCCCTTCATGCAGCATTGCCGTAGGTGGTGCATTTGCATCGGGCGATGAGCGAAAAGGCGTTTCACGAGCAATTATAATAGCAAAATAATGAGAATTCACTTCATTTTGAGCATTATTGGCTAACAAAAATGGCAAAATACTGAGGGGTATTAAAATCGCTCCAGTTATAAAGCCGCGTTTTTTCAAAATCCTTTCGCTGCTCAAAAGCCATAAGGCTATGCCCGCTATGCCTGCCCAAAGAAAAAATAAAGCCACCATTGACCAGCCATCTGCTGACAAATACCCCCTCAGTAAATGCCACCAACGGACAATAAAAATATTAGAAATGGGTTCAATATCCTCCACAATACGGTTGCGAGCGAGGGCGAGATTTTGTTGAATGTCGCCGTCCGAAGGAGCTATACGCAATGCCCGCTCATAATTCAAAATTGTTTTTCCCGTTTGATTGAGCCGATAATAGCTGTTGCCGAGGTTGTAATAAAGTTCTTTTGAAAAAACATTTTCTTTCAAAATAGCTTCATATTTTTCTACAGCGACTTCATAATTGCCTGATGTATAGGCTTGATTGGCTTCTTGAAAAACTTGCTGCGCATCAGTCGCCAATATTTTAGGGATTAAAATAAAATATAAAATATTGATTATGATTATTTTATGAAATTTGATTTTAAACATTTTATAAAAAATTAAACTTTAACATTTATTTTGAAAGACGAATTTATAGCAATTACGCTAATTCTATCCTATATTTTTTTGTTCTACCGACATTTTGCCCCTTTGGGGCGGCGGCGACCTCAATAATTATTTTTTTTAACTTTGCTCAAATTTAATCTTCATTAAAAATTAATATCTCAATGAAAAAATGGGTTTCAACCTATCGGTGCTTTTTTATT
>JAYTON010000510.1:0-3217 GCA_043747725.1 Saprospiraceae bacterium | reverse complement strand
GCTTGTCTCAAAATGAATGGCTCTATTTTTATTTGCAAAATAGAAAAGAACAACGGTGAGTAATGCCGAAAAGATTAAAAGTGGTGTGGTGAATTTAACTGCTGCGGACCATATAAGCATGACACTTGTATTGTTTTGGCTGATACGCTCAAGCACGGGTGTCGTCTCGCAGGCATGAAAAAGTAAGAACCAAAGCAGAACAAAACAACCAAAACTGAAACGGGTGATATTCCAAAGTATAGTGGACGGCGCTTTTTCTATATCTGTCTCGCCAAAATGCCCTGCCGACATGAACAGAAAAAACAAAAGACTGACACTTGGGAATATATACCACATTAAGCTGTAAAAGACCATTGTTAAGAGGTATTTCAAGAGGAAAAAGGGCAAATTGAAAGACTTTTGCTGCCTTTTAGCCGTTTCTTTTTCCACCAAATGGTCAATAGCACCGTGTGGAATACCGGTCAGAAAAATAAAAAGGGTAAAAAAAGTAATTTGTACTGAGGGGGGTAAGCTGCCTGTCCATTGCTGCCACAACACCAATGAGCATCCTGCTATGACACTTATCAAAGTCGGTGTTTCAAATATTTTATATGACCATTTTCTTACCGCATCCATTGCCTATAGATTTGTTTGAAAAAAGGGACGAAAGGTAATTTACTAAATAGGTGCAATTCTTCCCATAAATGTGTTTCCTCGTCTAAAAATCGAAAGATGGTTGTCATCGGCATTTTTTTGAAGAGGGTTTGAAAAATAAGGCTTGCCCGCAATGGTTCTTCGGCGATGATGCCCAAAAGCAATCGGTCATAAAATCGAAATCTGCCTTTTGTAGTTGACCATCGGAGTTTTTTATGGTTAATGAAGTCTTCAGCAAGCTGTTCACTATCTCTACTGATGCGTTTGAAGGCATAACCTGTTGTGGCTTTCACCATACCCGCAGCCGTTCCGAGCAAAACCTCCCCCTCAGTACCGAAGCGAGAAAAAAGAGCATCTGTCATAGGGATTTGCCCTTTTTCAATGCCTTGAATAGTAAAACTTACCCCTAAAAAATGTTGACTCATATAAACATTCAAAACATCTTCATAAATAGAATCTGGATACACCTTTGGCGAAAAAACAGTCATTTCTATTAAGGCTTCATGGCTTGAAAAAGGTAATATATAAACGAAACGGGTATCATTTTGCTGAGGAATTGAAAAATCCATGAGCGTCACAGTAGTATCGTTGAAGATGGGTTGTTCCGCCTTGATAAACCAGCCTTTGAAGTGTTGCTTGAGCCAAAACTTGCCGTGAATATTATTAGGGGAAAGTGTTAAGCTGCTGAATACACTTTGAGAGAACCACTGTTTATCGTTGCTTTGAATAGAATAACCTGTATCATTTTTCTTAATGCTTGTAACACTATTGTTTACTACGGTAATATTTTTATTTTTAGGTAAAAAATCTTGTTGAAAATAGTTGAAAAAAACCTCGCCCGGAATGTATTGGTATTGATAAGGTTCGATATTTTCTGTTTTTGAAAAGTCGCTGCCTTTGAAGGTTACGTTATGCCAAGATTTTGTTACCAAATGTTGTAAAGGATGTTTTTCTGCACTCCAAAAGCACCATGAACGCTGCTGGGGCGCATTGTCACTAAATAAAGCCACATTTTTTAGGAACCAATCGGGCTGTAAAGATAATTGATACAACATTTGGAAACTTGAGCAACCAGCACCCAAAATAGCCATGTCGAAAGAGGTTTTTTTCATAACATTCTAACTGTTTAGATGCATTATTTGTTCATTTATTTTGTTTAATTATTTGTAAAAAATCATTAAACAAAGTTAGAGAAAAATCTTTATTAATATTTTTTATTGAAAACAAAAATTTATCAATAGTTTGCTGAAAGGTGGTTTTTGCAGAATAAAAAAATATTAAAAATATTAGCTAATTTATATTTTATTTAACTAATTGATAATCAATAACTTATAATTAAGTAAAATTAAATAAATTATGCATGTTATTTTATTTAAAATATTATTTTGTAAATAGAGATAATTACAACTTTTTATAAAATTTAAAAAAATGTTAAAATACTTTCATTTATTCCTGAACATTCTGAATCATTTAATGTTTTGAAGAAGTCTTTAAACAAAATTATTCATTAATAAACTCTGTGATCTATGTTACAAAATCTTTTTCTCGATGTTATGGTGATTCCAAAAGATGACCCAGTTGCCTTTACTTTTTTTACTGGCTACATGGCTATGTTAGCCTCATCCGTTTTCTTTTTTGCTGAAAGAGGACAGGTAGATAACAAATGGAAGCTATCGTTGTTAGTTTCCGCGCTTATTACTGGTATCGCAGCAGTGCATTACTATTACATGCGTGATTATTATGTTTCTACGCACACAACACCAACAGCATTGCGATACATTGACTGGACTCTCACGGTGCCACTGATGTGTATCGAATTTTATTTATTGCTCCGCCCGGCAGGTGCTAAAGTAAGTTTCATGTGGAAACTCATAGCAGCTTCTGCTTTGATGTTAGTAGCTGGTTACATAGGCGAAGCCTTCGTTGACAAAGCAGCCAATAAAGGAGTGCACTCCTTTATGTGGGGTGCCATTTCTACGATTGGCTACCTCTACATTCTTTATTCAGCGTGGCTCGGTGAAGCTAAACAATTAGCAGATTCTTCTAACAGCCCTGCGGTGAAAAAAGGCATTCGCGCATTGGGTTGGTTCGTATTAGCTGGATGGGCAATTTATCCTATTGGCTATATGTCTATGCCCGGTGGCTGGTTAGGTCCTGATGGTGCCAATTTGCTCCAATCAAGCAGCATGGATTTGGTGTATAATATTGGTGATGCCATCAATAAAATAGGTTTTGGTTTTGTTGTTTATAGCATCGCCAAGTCAGAATCTAAGGAATATGCATAATTAATTCTTTTAATCTTTTAACATAGTAGGTTAAAGCCTTTTCTCGCTATCGGGAACGGGCTTTTTTTTTTAATTAATTATGTAGCTCGGCGAAAATTTTATAGAATAAAACTAACTTGCAGAGTCAGTTGAAACAATTCACCAAACCAATTTATAAAATGAAAATAAGAATCTTACTCTTTTTAACTTGCATAGTAACCTCTATTGCTATTGTCGCTCAAAATAAAGCACCGCTTAGGGGCGAAGGCGATGGACCTTATACCCAACTCATCATTAGAGGTGTGACGCTCATCAATAGT
>JAYTON010000509.1:0-7908 GCA_043747725.1 Saprospiraceae bacterium | reverse complement strand
TTATTACATTAAGCCGAAGTTAAAGGTGAAAAGCGTGGTGAAAAGTTCGCCGAAAAAAAAATGACAGAAGTCATACGCAATGCTCGACTGAAAGGTTTAAGCATTGAAATTGAATTAATTGCTGATGTTGTAGCCCTTCCATCAAAGAAAGTGCGAGCAATTTTGGATAAAATGAGTATCGAGTAAAATTTGCTTATTTTATATTTACAATCCCTTTCCGATTAAGCTTTTAGCTTTTGGAAAGGGATTGTTCGTTTTGAGAAAGAGAGGTTTTATCCTTTAATAATTCAGTCAATCATATCATAAGCAGGTAAAGTGAGGAAGTCAATAAAGTCGTCGTTTTTTACCAAATCATCAAAAAGGGTAATAGCTGCTTCAAATTTACCGTTTTTATAAGCATTTTCTCCAACATAGTCTTTAATTTTATCCAATTCAGAGGGTAATAATGACTGATAAAGTTCATAAGTCACTGTTCTGCCATCCTCTAATTTCGACTTATTTTTTATCCATTGCCATACCTGAGTGCGAGAGATTTCTGCCGTAGCAGCGTCTTCCATGAGGTTGTAAATGGCAGCAGCACCGTTGCCACGTAGCCAATTTTCGATATATAAAATGCCGATATTGATATTATGGCGAAGCCCCCCCTCAGTAATTGAGTCTTTTGGTACTTGCAAAAGGTCGGCTGCAGTACAATTAAAATCATTTCGCTGTCTTGAAATTTGGTTGGGTGTTGGCATCTTTTCATTAAAAATGCTCATCGCCAAAGGCACGAGTCCGGGATGCGCTACCCACGTGCCATCGTGACCAATGCTCACTTCACGCAATTTATCCTGTCGGACTTTTTCCATAGCCGCTTCGTTCGCGAAGTGATCATTTTTAACGGGTATGAATGCTGCCATGCCGCCGATAGCCGGAGCCTTGCGGCGATGACACGTTTTGACCACTAAATTGGCATAATTTGACATAAAAGGGACTGCCATTGTCACCTTTGAACGGTCGGGCAAAACGTAGTCGCTGCCCAAATTGCGCAGTTTTTTTATGAAAGAAAAAATATAATCCCATCGTCCACAATTCAAACCAGCGGAGTGTTCTTTGAGCTCATACAGGATTTCGTTCAGTTCAAAAGTAGCGAGTATGGTTTCAATCAAAACGGTCGCTTTTATAGTGCCAAGCGGCATACCCACATACATTTGAGCGAAGACGAAAATATCATTCCACAAGCGGGCTTCCAAGTGGCTTTCTATTTTGGGAAGATAAAAATAGGGGGCTGTACCATTGATTATCAATTGTTTATGATTGGTGAAAAAATATAATCCAAAATCAACTAATCCTCCGCTCATCTCTTCACCATTGACGATAATATGCTTTTCATTTAAATGCCAACCACGCGGACGCACAAGCAGAGTTGCGATTATGTCATTCAATTTATACTCTTTTCCCTGTTCGTTTTTGAAAGAAATGGTGCGATTGACAGCATCTCGTAGGTTAATTTGCCCCTCGATACTGTTACCCCACGAAGGCGTATTGGAGTCTTCAAAATCAGACATGAACATTTTAGCCCCTGAATTGAGGGCATTAATGACCATTTTGCGCTCGACGGGTCCCGTGATTTCTACGCGCCTATCTTGCAAATCGGCTGGGAGGGGAGCAATGGCCCAATCGGCATCTCTGACGTTTTTTGTTTCAGATAAAAAGTCGGGTAATTCGCCTGCATCAAGGCGTTTTTGACGCTCATCACGGGCAGTCAAAAGGGCGAGGCGGCGGGCGTTGAAATGCATATGCAACTCGCGTAAAAACTCTAAGGCTTCGGGCGTCAGGATTTCGGCATACTCCTCAGTATATTGTCCTTTTATTTGAGTATGCAGAGGTGTTTTGAAAGCTGTGGTTGGGCTGGCAGTGGCTGTCATCATGTCTAAAATGTTTTTTCTGAAAATATTTTCAGTGATAAAAAATGGATTTAAAATTTGGTTTTAAAACGGATAATCTACAAAATTAAGAATAATTTTCAATTAGCGAATAATTCGCTAAATATTTTTTTATCGTTTGAATCAAATTAATTTGTTAAATTTGCTCAGCCAAAAAGCGATTATTTTTATAAATAATTGACTTTCAATGAATTGCAATGAGTTTATTTACAGAACTTAACTTCAGTTTTCAGGACAAATAAATTTTAATTTAAAAGTTACCCTCTCAGTAAAATAAAGAAAAAACAGAGAATTACTGCTCAATTAGCCAATATTTTATATGCTCAATCAAGATAAATTACGCACCATTTTCGGCTTAAAAATAGCCTACTTGCGCCAACAAAAAGGCTTATCGTATCAGCAATTAGCAGAGACTGCTGACCTTTCGATGTCGTATGTGCACGAAATTGAAAAAGGGAAAAAGTATCCTAAAGCGGATAAAATTTTGCTTCTGGCGAAAGCCCTTGATACGACCTACGACGACTTAGTTTCTGTACACGCTTCCAAGCGTTTGCAACCCATTATTGACTTACTCGAATCTGAGTTTTTTCAGGTATTTCCGATGGAGATGTTTGGTATCAGTCCGGAGAATTTATTGGAGCTTTTTATCAATGCTCCTGATAAATTAAACGCTTTTATCTCTACCATTATCAAGCTCGCCCGCAATTATCAGATGGAATCAGAGAACTTTTACACGGCAGCTTTGAGGAGTTATCAAGACATGAATGATAACTATTTTGAAGAAGTTGAAAAGATGGTTGCCAATTTTAAATTAGAAAATAATATCAGCGTAAATGCTTCATTGTCAACGGATTATCTTGAAAAATTGTTGAAAGATAATTTTAAAATAACGGTGGATAGAAAGAAAATGGCTGCCCAAAAGCTGCTGAAAGGCGTCAGGTCATTTTATACTGACAGTAGTAAAAAACTATTTATCAATAAAGATTTGACGGCGGCACAGGAGCATTTTTTAATAGCCAGAGAGTTGGGTTTTCAATACATGAAAATTAGAGAACGCCCTTACGAAACGGTGATTATGAAGGCTGAAAATTTTGAAAAATTGTTCAATAATTTCAAGGCATCTTATTTCGCTTCTGCTTTATTGATGGATGAAAATGAGATGGTAGCGGATATAAAAGCATGGGCTGAAAGTGCTGTTTGGAATCCCGAAGCCTTTATGAAATTAACAGAAAAATACAATGTGACGGCTGAAATGTTGATTCAACGACTATCCAATATTTTACCTAAACACTTCAAAATCAATGACTTATTCTTCATTCGCCTTCAAGCTGATGATCAATTGAAGGTTTTTAAAATGAATAAAGAATTGCATTTGAGCCGCATCCATAAGCCGTATGCGAATGAGCTGAATGAGCATTATTGCCGCCGTTGGGTGTCGATCAATGCTATCAAACAACTGCGGACGGGTATTCAATTAGATAAACATATAACGCATATTTGCGATGCCCAAATCTCGAATTATTGGGAAACTGATTTGTCCTATTTCTGCGTAACAGTGGCGAAACCCAATACTTCAAATTCCAAGGAAAGTATCAGTGTTACATTGGGTATTTTGATTGATGACAATGCTCGACGCCTTTTTAGATTCCTGAATGACCCTAATATTAAGGTTAAAATTGTGAATACCACTTGCGAAAGGTGTTCAATGCCCGATTGTGGTGAGCGGGCAGTAGCGCCTTTTGTTATTGAAAAAAAGAATGAACAACGGGATATTGAAGCAGCTTTGAGTAAATTGTAACCATCGTTGATAACTTTTATTGTTTTAATACGTAAGAAGCTATTATCTTTGTAACCTTTGCCCCATTGCATCGCATGAGGGCATTTTTTTGCACTTATTTTCTAACATTTAAAATCAGAGAATTATGAATCAAGATAAGGAGATTAACGGGACGGTTGCCCCAAGGAGAATTAAGCAATGGACTAAGATGAAAGGCGAAAACGCTTGGACAATGTTCAAAGTAATGGCTGAATTTGTTGATGGATTTGAAATATTGAATAATATTGGACCTTGTATTTCTATTTTCGGTTCGGCACGAACTAAGCCCGATCATCCATATTATAAAAAAGCCATTGACATCGCCCGCCGATTGACGGAAGATGGTTACGGCATTATCACGGGCGGTGGACCGGGCATTATGGAAGCAGGTAACAAAGGTGCGAAGCTTTACGGCGGTGCGTCAGTGGGTTTGAACATTGATTTACCATTTGAACAACATCATAATCCTTATATTGACCTCGATAAAAGCGTGAATCACCGCTACTTTTTTGTCCGCAAAGTCATGTTTGTGAAATATGCTCAGGCTTTTGTGGTATTGCCGGGTGGCTTTGGTACGATGGATGAACTTTTTGAGGTTTTGACCCTGATTCAGACGGGTAAAATTACGAAAGTGCCGATAGTTTTAGTCGGTTCTACTTTTTGGACGGGCATGAAAGAATGGATTAAAAATGTCATGCTGGAGCAAGAGAAAAATGTCAATGCTAAAGATTTGGACTTGATTCCCATCACTGACGATGTGGAGGAAGTGGTCAAAATTATCAATGATTTTTATGCAGCGGATAATGAGGGCAATCATAAATTGGCACCGAATTATGAACTGTAGCGCGGAACTCCAGTTCCGCATTCACGTATTGCGGAAATTCGATTTCATATAATAATTACCAATCTTAGTTAATATAAAAACGGCAGATACCCCTCAGTATCTGCCGTTTTTTATTGTGAATCGTAGCGCGGAACTCCAGTTCCGCTTTGCGTGAATGCGGAATCGGAGTTCCGCGCTACATGTGTTATTTATAATCCAAAATATTCAGTTGTTCTTCACAAAAATCATAATCGTGCTCGATATTGGAAGCCACTATGACGAGCCTATTTTTATCTGAAAACTGCTGCATTAAATTTTGATACCAAGCCACGCCTTGCGCATCAAGATTGGTAGTGGGTTCATCTAAAAGGAGGATAGGGGTAGCGGAGCAAATGCTCAGAGCAAGTTTGAGACGTTGTTTCATGCCCGATGAAAAGAATCTAATTTCCTTATCATTAGCATTTTTGAAGTTTAAAATTTGAATTAAATCATTGATAATCAACCCTTTACTGAGGGGTTTGAATTTTGAATGAAAGGCGATGATTTCAGTCAGAGTCATTTCTTCAATAACATCAATATAAGGAGCAGAGTAGCTGATGTATTGATAAATATCATCGCCATCTATTTTTTTCCTACTATTTGAAAAAGTAATTTGACCATCGGAAGGGGTGAGGTGACCACTCAGTATTTTCATGAGAGTCGATTTGCCAGAGCCGTTTGGACCCAGCAAGGCGAATGATTTTCCGCTTTCAAAAGAATGGGTGATGTTTTTAAAAATCCATTCGTAGCGAAAGCGTTTGCCAATATTATTTAACTCTATTTGGAAAGGCATATGTCATTCTTCTTCAATGTTTTTCAAGGTGGTTTTACCATTTAAAGATTTATACCCTTTAATTAAGCCGCGTGTAGATTGGCTTAAAAAGTTGAGTATTTCAGCTTTTTCAGATGTTTCATTCACATCTTTTTCAATATGTAAGACGCCTTGACTGAAATTATTCCCTTTAACAAAGAGAATTCGATAAATATCGCGAATATTTTCAATTTGTTGAGGGGTATAACCCCGGCGTTGTAAACCGACTCGATTCACGCCTGCATATGAGAGCGGTTCACGCGCAGCCGTTATGTAAGGCGGTACGTCGCACCGCACCAATGAGCCACCGCTCACCATCACATCTTTACCGATTTTGACAAATTGATGCACGGCAGTTAACCCACCCAAGCGAGCATAATCGCCGATTTCGATATGACCTGCCAAAGTAACGTTATTGGCGAGGATGACATGATCGCCAATGACACAATCGTGCGCCACATGCACATAAGCCATGATGAGGCAATTTTTACCAATAACAGTGCGATAACTGGAGGTTGTGCCTATATTGAGGGTGCAATATTCGCGGATAATCGTATTGTCACCAATTTCGAGGAAGGTGCGTTCGCCTTTATATTTCAAATCTTGAGGCGTAGAGCCGACAATGGCGCCTTGAAATATCTTGCAGTTTTTACCAATACGCGCTCCATCCATGATGCTCACGTGAGGAGCTATCCATGTACCATCTTCGATTACGACATCCGCTGCAATGGTTGTAAAAGGACCGATGATCACATTTTTACCGATTTGGGCATCGGGATGTATGACGCTTAAATTGCTGTAATTCATTTTTATTGACGAATCGATATAATTGGTCGTTTGTTAAGGTCGTTTTTGAATCATGGCTGTTAGTTCTGCTTCCGAAACCATTTTATTGCCGACGTAGCAGTAACCTTGCATGTGGACAATACCACGTCGAATGGGTTCTTTTAAATCCATTTTGATAATCATAGAATCGCCTGGCATCACTTTTTCCTTGAATTTACAATTTTCAATTTTAAGAAAATAGGTATCCCAAGTTTCGTTGTCGGGTGTATTAGCTAAGGCAAGCAATCCACCCGTTTGAGCCATGGCTTCCACTTGCAAAACGCCCGGAAAAACTGGATTGTTAGGAAAATGCCCTTGAAACATCCACTCATTCATTGTAATATTTTTAACACCTACAACCGAGGTGGCTGTCATTTCAATAATTTTATCAACCAATAAAAACGGAAAACGATGCGGTAGTTTTTTCGCAATTTGGTTGATGTCCATTAAGGGTTTTATATTCGGATCATATTTCGGTACGCCTTGTAGTTTTCTGAAATCGGCATAGTGCTTTTTCAAAATTTTAGCAAAAGCCACATTGGCGGTATGTCCGGGCTTAGTGGCGACAATTTTTCCTTTAATCGGCTTACCGACTAATGCCAAATCGCCAATCACATCCAACAGTTTATGCCGTGCAGGTTCATTATTAAAGCGCAGTTTTGTTGTATTCAAGACGCCTTCGCGCTCAACTTTGACGCTTTGTTTACCTAATTTTTTTGCTAAAATATCTAACTCATCTTGCGTCATCAATCGGTCAACAATAACGATGGCATTGTCTAAATCGCCGCCTTTTATCAAGCCTTGCCCAAGCAATTGTTCCAATTCATGTAGGAAAACGAAGGTTCTACAAGCGGCAATTTCGTCTTTATACTGAGGGGTATGCTCGAGGCTGGCGTATTGATGATTGAGTAATGACGAATGAAAATCAATCATCACTGTCACGCTAAAATTATCCGCTGGCAGTGCCAATAGTTCAGTGCCAGTGACTTCATCTCGGTAAGAAATAGGTTCAAATATTTCAAAATATTCTCTCAACGCTTCCTGCTCAATTATCCCGACATTTTCAATGGCGGTGACGAAAGGCATGGCTGAACCATCCATAATTGGTACTTCGGGTCCATCTATTTCTATCAAAACATTGTCGATACCTAAGCCCACAAGGGCAGAAAGGACATGTTCGACGGTGCTTACTTGGGCATTTTCACTTTTAAGGGTTGTTCCTCGATTGGTAGAAACCACTTTGTTGGCATCCGCTGCAATGATTGGTGAGCCTTCAAGGTCAGTTCTTTGAAATTTATAACCGAAATCGATGGGCGCAGGTTTAAAGGTCATGCACACTTGTCGCCCTGTATGCAGACCCACACCTTTTATGACTACTGAATCTTTAATCGTACATTGTTTCATACTCAAACGATGGCTTTTTGTATCACTGACAGTCGCAAAGATACATTTTTTTGGAATTTTTGCTGAGATTCTCAGCAGTTATTGTTGAGAGTGTTTTTTTATATGATTCATAAAACATTGGCAGACTGTAAACGTTAATTTTACGTATTTAAATAGGATTGAATTATAATATCCGTATTTTTGTAAAACATAAAAATATTTCCCCCCTAAATACTTCAACTGATTGATGATGAAAAAAAGCTTAACACTCCTTCTTGTAATCCTT
>JAYTON010000508.1:0-3060 GCA_043747725.1 Saprospiraceae bacterium | reverse complement strand
GACATGATGATTTTATCGCAATATTCTAACACTTTATCCATATCCTCGGATTTGAAATTGACTTTATCTGCATAGACATCTCTATAAACTGCTGCATTCAGATACAATCTCGCCAGCAATCCCCAAGCAGCTCCCTTGGATAAACGACCGGGTCCGACTGTGACATCTAAGTTTGGCTCAACGGCGAGCAGTTCATTTTTGATATATTCTACGGCATCACTACCCCTTAAAACTTTTGAAATATCGGCACTATTCTCTTTCAAAAATACTACTCCAAATAAATCTAAAGTAAGCATGGAATAATAAGCCCTCATGCCTCTTGCTTCTGCTAAAAAGACCTTTGCGCTGGGGTCTTTATTGTCAGGCAAAGCTTGTATAGCGGAGACGCACCGAGATAATCCTTGTAAAATAAAGTTCCACGTATTCTTTAAATTAGGGTCTGTGCTGGTATAAGTATGCTGATGCATAGCGAGATAAATACCGTTGTCGCCCCAATCCGTTCCACCCCGATAAGGCAAAATGGCTTCATCGGTAGAAATCTCTTGAATAGCAAAATAATTGGTGTGCTGAAATATGCTCGGTAATAGGGCATAAGTGGGCGCGATAGTGCCTTCCGCCGCTTGCTTATCTGTTAGCCCCGTTGCGGATGTTTCATCCAATATTTGTTCTTTCAAATCTGTGCAACTGTTTGTCGTTGCTAAAATGCCAACTATTGTTAGCAGGGTATATATTGCTCTTTTCATTGTTTAAATTTTAATAAAATTCAAATACAATCATTATTGAAATGCCCCCTCAGTATTTACCAAACAAACGTTTGGTGAAATCAAAATACTAAGTTTAATCCGAAAATAAATGATTTAGCCTTAGGATAACTCAAATAATCAATGCCATAAGATGAAATGCCATTAATGGTTCTATCCGTATTCACTTCGGGGTCGTAGCCATTATATTTTGTTATGAGCCATAGGTTTTGACCCGTTGCGGAAAGTCTTACAGATGAAATCCATTTACTAATACCCAATGCTTTTGGATTAATATTATAACCCAAAGTGAGGTTATTCAATCTAAAAAATGCCCCATCTTTCAAGTATCTTGAAGAAACAGGCGCACTGTTATTGATGGATTCTTTAGTATCAGCAACCGCTTCGGCGGTCGTATTGATGCCTTTCGACAATCTTAATTTATAGAAATTTGAGTTTGCAGTATTGTCATAAATTTTATTGCCTGAAACACCATTGAAATTAACTGATAAGTCAAAACCCTTGAAAGCGACATTACCATTCACATTAAATTGCTTCTTAGGCAAAGCACTGCCAACGGCTACGCGGTCTTTATCAGTAACAATACCATCACCGTCAACATCTCTAAAAGTGCTGATGCCTTTATCGTCAAAACCGGTAAAATCTTTTAGGAAAAAAGTACCTATCGGTTGACCATTTACATAACCATTGATAGTAGCAGAAGTCAAACCCGAACCCGAAGCAGAACCCGAAGGAATAACCGAGTAAGGAGAATTATTCACCACATTATCAATAAACGTTATATTGCCGCCAATATCAAATCTGAAACCACTTGGACGTTTAAAATGATAGTATAATTCAAACTCCAAACCTTTATTGGTAATGGTCATGTCCTTAACATTTGTCCAAGTAGTACTGGCAGGTTGAACAGGGTCGGCAGGAATGACCTCTAATAAAATATCACTGGATTCTTTATTAAAAACATCAATTGTACCTGAAATAGCCCCATTAAACAAGCCAAAATCAAGACCCAAATCCGTTTGAGTAGAAGCTTCCCATTGAATATCGGGATTGGCTAAACGCGTATAGGACGTACCTGCGGGATATGCGCCCGTTGGATACAATGGATAACTCGCCGTGCCGGATACTTGCGAAGTAAACAATGCTTGAGTGATTTTAGACGGTATCTCTTGATTGCCTGTGCGTCCCCAACCAGCCCTCAATTTCAAATCGCTGAACGCTGACGATTTCAAAAAATCCTCTTGTGCAATGCGCCAACCGACAGAAAACGAAGGGAATATACCATATTTATTATTTGCTCCAAATTTAGAAGAGCCATCAGCACGAACCGTTGCAGTGACTAAATATTTATCTTTATATTGATAATTAACGCGAGAGAAATAAGATTGCAGTTCATTGATGACAGCAAAACCGCCCGGTTTATTATTGGCTAAAGTCAAATCTTGACCTAAGCCTGGATTATATTGCGGTTCAATACTTGAAATCGGGAATTTATTGATGCTATAACTGCGCCCTTGAAAAAAGAGCTTTTGATATGAATGACCGACCAATGCAGTGAAATCATGATTGTTTTTGGACAAAGTATAAGTGATGTAATTTTCAATCAATTTATTGCGATTAATTAAATTAATGGTTTCAAGCCGACCATCTTGTAAAGGGACAGCATTCGGTAATGATTGAATATCCCGTGTAGAAGTTGAATTGTCAATTCCGAAATTCAATCTATAAACTAACCCTTTTATAATAGTGAAAGAAGGTGATATACTACCCACCACTCGATTAATAGTAGTAATATCCTTTTCCAAATCAAGCGTTATCAAGGGATTTGTACCACTTTGATACTTAAAAGGCAGTCCTTGCGGGTCGTAAGCAGGATAAGTCGGATTGGCTGTAATCGCGCCGCCTATCAATGCTCCGATGGGTGGACGATCATTTTTTGTATAAGTGGCATTCAAATTCACATCCACACTCAACCTGTCATCCAATAATTTTTGAGTAACATTGATGCGCCCAGTATAACGATTCAATTGGTTCTTTTTCAAAATCCCTTCTTGATCTTGAAGCCCCAATGAAGCATAATAAGTGAGTTTATCAGCACCACCGCCAAAGGAGAGATTATGGTTTTGAGTATAAGCTGTGCGCGTCACTTCCTTTTGCCAATCGGTATTGGCTTTCAAATCGTCGAGGACACCGCCGACTTTGGGCACTTCTGCTCGATATTCGTCAGCAGAAAATACTTTCAACGGGTTGGCAAGAGAGGAAATACCATAACTTGTAGAAAAGTTTAAAGTAGAAACCC
>JAYTON010000507.1:0-3470 GCA_043747725.1 Saprospiraceae bacterium | reverse complement strand
GTGTCAAATAATTTCAATGAAGCGTTGACAATGACTTTCAGAATCCCTCAAATGACTAAAAACGGGGTCATTTATCAAAAAACTTTCAATTTGCCTGTGGGTGCAACGCCTGTCAAAGACTCTGTTGATTTAACGGGCTATACGCTCAACGTGCCCAATGATCAAGTCATTATCTATTACGAAGCCCGTAAAAACAGTACGAAGGAACGTGTTTTATTGAATAATGTACAGTTTGCTTTTCGTTATTTGCAAGGTAAATTCGTGAAAGGTTACTTTGGTGTCAATCGTTTTGATATTCCTAAAGATAGTATCAATATCGGCTTTATTCAAAAATTGATGCGCGGCGAAGTGCGTTTTGCCGACCCTAAAATTACACTCACTCTTGAAAATTCTTTCGGCATACCTGTTCGTACAAGGGTCAACACAGCAGAGGTCGTAACAGTTGATAAAAAACGGATGGCTCTAACAGGTACATTCGTTTCAAATGGTGCCAATCTGAATTATCCAGCTACCAACGAAGTCGGACAGATGAAATCTACTCAAATCATTTTGGATAAATCCAACTCTAACGTTGTGGACATCATTAGTTCAAAACCTACTTCAATGGTTTATGACATTGATGGCATCATAAATCCTGATGGTAATCGCAATATTAGTGGTTTTTTATTGGATACCAGTACTTTTAAGATGAAAATTAATATAGAAGTGCCACTTTATGCCACTGTGAAAGGCTTTGAAGAGAGCGACACGCTCGCTATCACTTTCCCTTCTACAAAAGACATTGACCACGCCGATTTTAAAATCATCGCTGACAATGGTACGGGCTTGAATGCCAATTTGCAAGCCTATTTCTTGGATGTCAATAACCGAGTGATTGATTCCCTATATTCATCAGCTAACGAAACTATTCTGAAAGCGGCGGCTGTTGATGCCAATGGAAAAGTAATTACACCGCTTCGCAATATCTCCAATGTGAAAATGGATTTGACTAAAATGACTCGTTTACAAGCCTCTAAAAAAGTCATCATTAAATATACTTTTTCAACCGTTAATAATGGCTCAACACCTGTCAGGCTTTTATCTTCTCAGGAGATTAAAGTGAAAATAGGCGTTGTTGCGGGAGTCAAAAAGTAGTGAAAAGTGTATAGTGAAAAGTGTAAAGTGT
The DNA here is from genome assembly GCA_043747725.1 of Saprospiraceae bacterium. Taxonomy (GTDB): domain Bacteria; phylum Bacteroidota; class Bacteroidia; order Chitinophagales; family Saprospiraceae; genus JAAFJT01. Next base: position 2,305 of record JAYTON010000507.1, on the reverse strand, counting down.
AAAATCAACCCTCTCAGTATTTTAGATAAAATATTGATTTTCAATCAATTATAAAATTTTTCACTTTTCGTTTTTCACTTTTCACTTTGACAAAATACCCCCTCAGTAAAAACCAATTTTTAGAGAATAAAAACCAATTTTTTATTATACAAATTGAACAAAATGAAACGAATAATCGCCGCCATATTTATATTATCAAACCTTGCTTTGACTGTAAAAAGCCATGCTCAACATGAATTAGCTTTGCACTTTTTGGATACCGTTTGGCAATCCAGCTATACCAATCCAGCATATCGGTTGGCAGGCGGACACTCATCTTATATGATGCCGAGCATGTCATTCAACTATAAAAGTCCGAACGCGCCTTCACAATTGACAGTTGAAAATGAAGGCAAACGGACATTGAATGCTAAAGCGGCTTTCAATAATTTAGAACCCATCAGTCATCTTTACACCAATTTAGATATACAAACTTTGGGTTTAACATTAGGTTTTAAAAAGTTTTCCCTTAGTTTTCACAACAGCATTAAAGGCAATGTCCACCTCAATGTGAGTAAAGACCTCATCGGTGGTTTCACCTTCGGAAATAATAGTTATTTAGGCAAAACAATGGATTTGAGCGTTGGCTTGAATGCACAACTTTATAGCGAGTTAGGTATGAGTTTAGCATTTAAAGTGAATGACAAAATTTCCTTTGGTCTGCGGGCTAAAAGATTGTCGGGCATTGCCAATATTTCAACTGTTAAACAAAAATTGAGTTTATTGACGGATAGTGTGGATTACAAACTCACGTTCACCTCTGATTTTGATGTTCATACCAATGGATTAAACGATTTTAAAAAGTTTTCCGATGGTACTTTTAATTTCAAGGATGTTTTCATGTCTGAAAATAGTGGGCTTTCATTTGATGTCGGCACGACTGTTCAATTGGGTAAAGTGCGTATAGATGCAAGTGTTATTGATTTGATGGGGGCTATCAATTGGAAAAAAGATGCACATTCATATTCGAGCAATGGCACTTTTGAATATTCAGGTCAAAAAAGCGATAAATTTTTATCGTTTGAAGGATTGAATGAAAAAGAAGTTCAGGATACTTTGAAGGAAACACTGAATGTAAAAGAAAGTACTACGGGCTTAAATACAACAAAACTTCCTTTGAAAACATACCTCGGTGCTACCTACGATATGACTGAAAAGATAAAATTAGGGGCATTAATTTACACTGAAACGTGGGATGGTGCTACAAAATTTGACGTTGCCATCAATAGTACTTTCAAACTGACACGGGCTATTCAATTAGGTGCTACGTATTCAGTCCGTTACGGTAGTTTTGACAATCTCGGATTGCATTTTGTTTTGAATGTCGGACCTATACAATTATATGGCGTCACTGATAATATAATAGCCATATTCAATTCATACAATTCCAAGTCGCTCAACGGCAGAATGGGTTTGAATTTCCTTTTTAATTAAAAATTTGCCTTCAAAACACTTTTTAAATTATAATTCGTAGAGGCTTTGTTGCAACGGTAAAATAATTTTTAGCGCTCGCAATTGCAATAAAGTCAGAATATGAAGAAAAAATAGGAGAGCATTGATCACCTACAGTTGCTAATAATACCATAGAAATCTTGATGAAATCGCCTTATGTCTTGCGCTTTGACCCGCGTTACAATTGGGTACTAATCGCAGCCGACCCAGACGACGACAAGTTTGCTGATTGTGCTGTTGCTGCCAACGTTTCCTATTTGGTTACAAATGAACATCATTTCGATGTTTTGAAACAAATGCCTTTCTCGTCTTTCAATATCATTTCTGGCGATGATTTTTTAGATATACTTCTCAATACTGAGGAGGCGTGACAGCAAAGTAAACAAGTCTTCATTCTTATAGTAAACTTTACACCCACGTAAGAGCATCCATATCCACATAGGAATGCCCAAATAAGGAATAATATTTCGTCCAACCCACCCCCCTCAGTATAAACGTCTTTCACAAACTGAATTAACCCAAACTTAACAGCAATTTTCAAAACGGGCTATTTTTTTAGGATAAAAAGTTGTACCTTTGCGGCGCAAAATTTAAATAATTAACGTTTACAAAAGAACGGTGAACGAATTGTGTTTTTTATCGTATTAGTTTTATCGTTCATCATTCACCATTTATAATTTTTTTTAATGCAAAATCCGAATATCCGCAATATCGCCATTATTGCTCACGTTGACCACGGCAAGACGACGCTCGTGGATAAAATGATTCTCATCGGTAAACTGTTCAAAGAACATGAGCTAACAGGAGAACTGAT
>JAYTON010000506.1:0-2166 GCA_043747725.1 Saprospiraceae bacterium | reverse complement strand
GTCTATGCTGTTCAAATATTTGTTTCAGGGAATGATGATGTTTTAAATTTATCAAAATATGATGAGTTGAAAACGATTGGCAATGTCTATATTGCTCCTGAGGATGGCAAACAGAAAGTGCGTTTGGGCGTATATTCGACACGTGAGTTAGCCAACGCAGCATTGGAAAAAGTGAAAGCAAAAGGTTTTACAAGTGCGTATGCCATTGAAGAAAAAAATGACAAAGCGTCTTCAAGTAATAATTTCACACCCGCTCCTAAACAAAAAGTAGTGGTTATTGAGGGAGAACCTGAAAAACCATTGCCTAAGCCAAAAACTATGCAGCCAACATCGGTGTCTAAGTCTGCGAAGCCGTTGCCAAAACCAAAGGTCGTACAGCCAACTCCAACTGCGCAACCTAAAGTTCAAACACCGCTTCCTAAACCAAAAGCGGTTCAAACGGTAACGACAAATAAAGCATCTGCTGCTGCATTGCCTAAACCTAAATCATATAACACTGTTGTAACAGCTAAACCTGTAGCGGTGGTCGCATCTGCAAAAGTTGTTAAGAAAGAGGTGGAAGATAAAACTTTTAAAGTCAAAATAGCCGCCATGAAAAAACCAGAATGGTTTGACGATTCTAAAGTAGCGAACTTATGGAAAATAGATCAAGTAATAGAAGGCAATTTGACACTTTTTATAATGGATGGTTTCAAAACCTTGCAACAAGCAAAAGATATGAAAGCCAAAGTAAAAGCTGCTGGATATAAAGACGCTAAAGTAGTGGTTAAAGATGGTGCTAAATTTAAAGTAGTCGATTAAATAGATAAAAGATAATAGTAAAAAGTGAAAGGCGTAGTATTCACTATCAAAAAGTCTTTTTGTTGAAATAACTTTTCTCAAAAAGGCTTTTTTATTTTAAAAAAATCGAAATTTGTCTTTCTGTTGTTCAAGTGAAAAATGCCAAATCTGATTCTGCATGACACGTTTCCTTTTAATCTGCCTTTTGATGATACCCCTCAGTAGTTTTCAAACTGACTTGCAACCGCAATATCTACGGGTCAAACTCAGTAAAAATATGTCTATTCAAGAAGCTCTAAAAAGCTATCTTCTCGATGAATATGACTGTAACTTTCAACAATTTTTAAAAATCAATAAACTCCCCAAAGCTATACCCCTTAATATAAATAAGGAATATAACCTGCCTGTGCTTATTTATAATTTTAATGGTAAAAATATTCGCTCATCCATAGGCATTACTGATTTGACCATTGCTAAAAATATAGAATCTTACAATACAGACCTTTTGAAAAAAGGTATCCGTCAGCAATCATATAAAGAGGATAAATTTCTTTATGTACCTTTCCATGTCCAAAATTGTATAGGTCAAAAAAAAATAATCATACCTAAGCTTGAACCCGCTGTTACTGAGGGGTCTGAAAGATTGGTCAGCACCAAATCTACCGCTTATGCCATTTTTGGAAAAAAATATGAAGATGTGCCTATAATTGACCACAAATTGAAAGGTAAAATTTTCTACGTAGAAGGCGGTCATGGCGGTCCTGATCCGGGTGCGCAAGTCAAAGTGGAAGGCAGAACACTTTGCGAAGATGAATACGCCTATGATGTCTCATTGCGCGTAGCACGTGAATTGATTAAACATGGTGCCACTGTTTTTATTATCAATCGCGACCTCAATGATGGTATTCGAGATGGTGATTTTTTATTATGTGACAATGATGAGGTCACTTATCCTAATTTAAAAGTGCCTGTTCACCATAAAACAAGGCTATTTCAACGCTCCGATGCTGTCAATGAACTGTATGAAAAATACAGAAAAAAAGGCATCACCGACCAACGCCTCATCGTCATCCACGTAGATTCAAGGGGTAAAAATGAACACATCGACACTTTTTTATACTATCAAAGCGGCAATGAAAGTAGTTACAAAATTGCTAAACGGATGCAATCAGTTCTCGAATCTAAATATGCCAGCAGAGCCAATCGTGATTATACAGGCTCAGTCACCACGCGTGATTTGCACATGCTGCGCGAAACAAAACCAACTACTGTTTTCGTAGAAATAGGCAATATCCGCAATGAGTTTGATAGAAAAAGGATTATGCTTAAAAATAATCGCCAAGCCATTGCTGGATGGTTGGTTGAAGGTTTTATGAAATAAAAATT
>JAYTON010000505.1:0-3200 GCA_043747725.1 Saprospiraceae bacterium | reverse complement strand
ATCAAATGACCCGGGCGATTGGGATTGATCCAAAGGGCATGATGATCGCCGTGAACATTGTCGCCATTGATATTTTTCCACGTTTTACCGCCATCTTCTGACTTCACAATACGCAAGCCGAGCATGTACATTTTGTTCGGATTGGTTGGATTCACCCTCAATTGAGCGAAATAATAGCCATAAGTGAAGAAAATATCCTTGATTGCACCCTCTTCATGCGTGCGTTTCCATGATTTGCCGCCATCATCGGAACGATAGACTTCGGCTTGCAAAATGCCCTGATTGGAGAAACCATCGTCGCCAGTGTCAACATAATCATACAGAGTTTGAACGATGATTTTATCGGATTTGACCATTTGGTTAATGTCAGCAGTTTTGTATTTTTCGGGAAAACCATTGCCTCTTAAAAATGCTGTCACTACTTTTTTGTCCAAATTTAAAAAGGCTTCTTTGGTCATGCCTTTCAATTTTTCTTTAGTCAACTCAGTGGCATCTACTTCTTTTTTCTTAGTCGCAGGATTTTGATTGTCTATCGTGGCAAAAACGACTGTATTATTGCCTACTTTTGCCAATGCCAAACCGATGCGCCCTGCATTATCGCCCGTTGGGAAACCAGCCCCCTCAGTCGTGACAAGTTTCCAAGTCTCGCCGCCATCAGTTGATTTATAAATGCCTGTCCCCTTACCGCTTTCTTCAAAATTCCATGCGCGGCGTTCTTTTTGCCAAGCAGCGGCATAAAGCGTGTTGGGGTTATTTTCATCAATTACGATGTCAATTGCTCCTGTATTTTCATTGACAAAAAGCGTTTGCTTCCATGTTTTGCCACCGTCGGTTGTTTTATAAACGCCTCTTTCTTTATTTGGTGAATATAAATGTCCCAAAGCTGCTACAAAAGCCACATCTGGATTTTGTGGATGCAAAACGATTCTACCAATGTGATGCGTCTCTTCCAAGCCAATGTGCTGCCATGATTTGCCGCCATCCGTGCTTTTATACATGCCATCGCCCGCGTATGAGGATCGGCTTGCATTGTTTTCGCCTGTTCCAAGCCAAATAATATTTTTATCCCAATTAACCGCCACATCCCCAATGGTCATCACGGCTTCTTTATCAAAAAGGGGCGTAAATTCAGAACCATTAGATTCTGTTTTCCACAAGCCGCCTGAAGCGTAACAGACATAAAATACTGAGGGGTCTTTCGGATTCACATCTAAATCAACCACTCGACCACTCATCACAGTGGGTCCTATATTTCTAAACGGGACATTTTTTAGAAGGGATTGCTCATTAAGTTTCTTGCGCTGCGCGAGGCTTTTCATGCGTTCGGCAGCGGTTGTAGCAGGTGGTTGCGTTTGAGCATTTAAGAAAAATGCAGTCGTTAACAAGATCATTGAGTATAAAATTCTCATAAAATTCGTTGGGTTTGGCTAATTATTAAAAGATTTTGTTAAAACCGTAAATATAATGACCCCTCATTATAATATGCCAAAAGCCTCAATGTATTCAACCATTGAGGCTTTTGTTTTGTCGAAAAACAGTTTAAAAAGGATACGTCTTCATATACAAACTCAAACTACGTTTAACAGTCTCGAAGGCTGCCTTTTTATCCAAAAACTGAGGCACTGTCACCACTTTACCTTCCAATTTTGTATAATTTTCAAAGAAATTTTGCAGTTCATCCTTAAAGGTTTGAGGCAATTCGTCGATGTTGTCGATATGGGATACTGAGGGGTCAGTTTCAGCAACGGCGATGATTTTATCGTCGGGAATGCCTTGGTCTATCATGCGCATGACGCCGATGACTTTCGCCGAAACAAGCGTCAAAGGCACGAGGGTAACTTGGGTCAACACCATAATATCTAAGGGATCGCCATCGTCAAAAAGGGTTTGCGGAATGATGCCGTAATGCGCCGGATACATCATCGAGCCATACAGTACCCTATCCAATTTGATTAAGCCGCTGTCTTTATCAATCTCATATTTTGCACGAGAACCTTTTGGTATTTCAATAATGGCGTTGACGATTTCAGGAGGGTTCTTACCGATTTTGACTTCGTGCCAAGGGTGTTTGATCATAATTTAGAGGACTTTATAGTAATGATGAATGATAAATTTAATAAGTGTCCACCAGCGATTTCATTTCAAACCCTTTTACAAAATCATCGAATGTTGCTTTGGTTTTATAGAAAATCACTTTTTCTTGGTTGGGGAGAACATCAAAATAGTTTTCGTTAAACCACCCAGCCTGCCCCGCCCGACTCGCAGTGACATTACACGTGACTACTACGCTTTTACATAAAACAGAACATTTCAATTTAATTAAAAATCCACCTTCCTTTGGCGTAATTTCTTTAAAAATATCCATTTTTATTAAATTCAAATCTTTGGGCGGCACTAAATAGGCGATTCTTTGACTCAAAATTGTATCCCCTTGTTTTAATGTTAAAACCACATAAACATTCTGAACAGTTGCCGAATCTTTCAGCAATTCTTTAAAAGATACGTTGTAAAATTCGCCGCTTGTATCTGTTTTGACTTCCACTGATTGAGTATCGTCAAAGATTTTTTTACCTGTAAAATCAAAGGATTGAATACTCAAATCACTCTTAAAGCCCATACTATCATTCACAATATGCACCCTTAAAAAGTTTTTCTCGATAACGGGTGAAATCAACACATTTGCATACACTTCCCGTGCTTTGTATTGCAAGGCTTTCCAACGCCCGAAGTTGTCAATACTCGACCATGAAGCCACTTGCCACACATCATTGAGCTGCCAATAAAGCGTGCCCATGCAATAGGGTTTCGCACGGCGTTGCGCTTCTATGGCTTTGCCGATACCATGCGCTTGTAGGATTTGGCTGACATAAACAAAGTCCTTAAACGTCTTGGGCAAGCGGAAATCCCACGCCATATATTTTTTAATCAGTTGATTGCCTTTCGGATGTTTTTGATGTAAAAGCATCACTTCTGAGGTCAATTCTCTTTCTTCGGGCTTCGTAAAGCTCTCAATCGTTGCCCAATCGGGGAAGGATTGAAAACCATATTCGGACATAAAACGCGGCACGCGCTGTTCAAAATGCTCGAACGGTTTTTCATCATGCCAAACAAACCAATCATGGCTATCCCCCTCAGTATAACTCTTATTATTGTAGCGTCCGAAGCTCGGCGAGCTTTCCCAATAAGATGTTTGATTGGCA
>JAYTON010000504.1:0-2842 GCA_043747725.1 Saprospiraceae bacterium | reverse complement strand
ATTCAGATTAATATTTGAAGAATATACTACAAAACGCTTGACATTTGCTGTAAAACTGGCAAATGTGCTGATTTCAAAAACATAAGCGTAAGCACCTGTGACATCAGTCCAATCAAAATTAATATTGTTGAAATACTGAGTGGTGGCGTTATTAGCAGGTATTTGCAAAGTTGCTTCGCCAACGGGTGCAGTCAAAGGCACGACATTGCCATCTCTCAAATATTTTCTATAAAAACTGTTCGCATAATCGTTTTTGATGGCTGATACCTGCATGGGCGAAAATGTGTTTTCGCAACCAATATAATAACCCATCAAATTGGTTTCATCGGGGTCAAGGGCAATACATGTCGGGTCTTTGGCAATACCATTATAAACACACGGCTTATTGTTGTTATTCCAATCAGTGCCTTGTGTAAAACCGAAATTATAATCGGGTGGGGTATCGCAAAAACCATCACCTGCCGTACTACAATTGGCATCCGAACCTGTTCTCGCTGCTTTTTCAACAGCATAAGTTCGTCCATTACAATTTACTGCCGCCGGTGCACAAGGGGCTGCTTGAGTCGGTGAAAAGGGCGTACATTCAAAACCATTAAATGTATGAGGCAAACTGAAGAAATGCCCAACTTCATGCTCCACAGTACTGGAGTTTTCACGCGCTGCCTCTTGATAACGCATCACCACCCAATCGGCAGCATAAGGTGCATCATCAATAGAATAACGGTTGATGTAATACGCCAAAGTAGTAGAATTAGGTGTTAAACCATCGTCAGCCGTGCCGCATATAAAAATATTCAAAGCATCAGATTTGCGAAGAGCGAAGGCTTTGTTTGCTCCACTAATAGCCCGAGGCGCATTGTACAGAGCATCATGATTCACATAATTCAGGTACTTAATATAAAATTGCAACTCCAAATTATTTTTGGTGTAGGTGATATTCCACTGGTCTATCATATCCAAAAGTTTGGATTCATTGACGCGCCCTGTACCATCGGCTTTAGCCACCAAATGAAAACAAACGGGCACGTATGAAACCGCACCACGCGTCTGAATAACATTGGCATATTTAGAACGCAAGCTCATCATATTCTCAAAAAGGGTATGTAAATCATCAGCGCTTGTGCCACAACTTATTCCATGAGACTGATTTTGTGCTTCAATACCACCAAAAGGATAAATGAGGAGGAAAAGAAATGCAGGGATTACGATAGTGGAAAGTAATATTTTCTTCATGATTTTATGAAATGATTTATGTGTAAAACTTTATTTTTAAATAACGGCATATTATAGTATTCAGTTTGCTGAACCGTACAAAAATATGTAAAAATTGTGTCAGTCTAATTTTTTTCATTTTATTTTATCAAAGTAAATCAATATTAGGAAAAGCGTTTAACTTTGGGCGACTTTTCAAAACAAGTCGCTTACCCCCTCAGTATAAAAGCATTTTTTCCTGTAAAATATTGATTATCAACTTGTTATAAATAATTTAAATCAAAAATTAGGTATCATTTTAAATTAAAACATTTACCCGATATGAAAAAAGTAACTGTCGTTGGAGCAGGTAATGTAGGCGCAACATGCGCAAATGTACTCGCTCACATGGATATTGTCAAACAGGTGGTCATTCTCGATATTGCGGGCGATTTGGCTAAAGGCAAAGCTCTCGACACTTGGCAACAAGCCCCTATTGATTCTTATAGTACCCAACTCAGTGGTTCCAGCGATTATGCTGATACGGCAGGTTCTGACATTGTCGTCATCACCGCAGGCGTTCCTCGCAAGCCGGGCATGACCCGCGATGACCTTGTGGCTACCAACGCTAAAATCGTCAGCAGTGTAGTTGAAAACATCATAAAGCACTCTAAAAACCCGATAATCATTGTCGTTTCTAATCCTTTGGATGTCATGACTTATGCGGCGTTTAAAAAATCAGGCTTGAAACCCAGCCGCGTTATTGGTATGGCAGGTATCCTCGATACAGCTCGGTACCGCGCATTTTTAGCGACTGAATTGAAGGTGTCGCCTAAAGATATTCAAGCCATTTTGATGGGTGGTCACGGCGATACCATGGTGCCACTGCCACGCTATACCACTGTTTCAGGTATTCCTGTGACAGAAATGATTGATAAAGATAAACTCGATGCTATCATCGCCCGCACCAAAGACGGCGGTGGTGAATTGGTTCGCCTCATGGGTACATCCGCTTGGTATGCACCGGGTGCGGCGGCGGCTCAAATGGTAGAAGCCATTGTGAAAGACGAACAACGCATTTTCCCTTGCTGCGTCATGCTCAATGGACAATACGGCATGAAAGATATATGCTTGGGTGTCCCTGTCAAATTGGGTAAAAACGGTGTGGAACAAATCATCCGTTTGAAGCTTCGCAAAGAAGAAAAAGAATTGCTTGAAGCATCGGCTAAAGCGGTGAAAGAGGTGATTGGCGTGTATGATGCTATGAATTTTTAATCGTAATATTTTCCTATACTTGCAGCAGGATTGATAATCTTGCTGCAAGTTATTTCCAAATAATGCACCCCCTCAGTAGCTATGTTCCTCACGATCACCATTTTAAATAAAAAAGCCTTTTTCCTATGCAATACATAGAAAAAAGGCTTTTTTATTCAGTTAAAAAATTTAGACTTTCAAATTCGGGTTTTTAGCCAACTCTGTCTGCACTTTTTTAACAAAATCAACCGGCACTTCCAATACAGAAGCTATTGGCTGGATACGGGCGTTTTTATCGAGACCCCCTCAGTAGTCTTTCAAAAAAGTTCATTGACATAAAATTTAGTAATTATTATACACATTGCAATAATGCCTTGCGAGTTTTTGCTGAGCTAAA
>JAYTON010000503.1:0-1741 GCA_043747725.1 Saprospiraceae bacterium | reverse complement strand
GATAGGCGAGCGTCATATTTTTCCATAAACTCTTTGCCGTCGGGCGTTTTCAAAATTGCCCCAAAACCTCTTACAGCTTCTGAAATTAAGAAATTAGGGTTTTCTCCTATCGGATTATACAAAGCTGTTGGGTGAAATTGAACAAATTCCATGTTCTCAACGCGCCCTTTGGCTCTATAAATCATGGCAATACCATCGCCGGAAGCAATAACCGGATTGGTCGTATTTTTATACACTTGACCTGTTCCGCCAGTGCAAACGACTGTCATTTTCGCCAAAAACGTTTCAATTTTACTGGTCAGTTTGTTCAACGCATAGCAGCCGTAACATTCAATATTCGGCGTAAGGCGCGTTATATTATAACCTAAATGATGTTGGGTGATAATATCCACTGCAAAATAATGCTCATGAATGTGGATATTGGGATGATTTTTCATTTCAGCCACTAAGGCGCGTTGAATTTCCCAACCCGTGAGGTCTTTGTAATGCAAAATACGGTTTTCGGTATGCCCGCCTTCGCGCCCTAAATCGTACTCTTCGCCGTGCTTATCGAAGCGCGTTCCCCAATCAATTATTTCGCGCACCCGTTGAGGTCCTTCGTTGACCACAATTTCTACTACTTTCCTATCGCATAACCCATCCCCTGCATCCAGCGTATCTTCGATGTGTTTTTGATAATTGTCTCTTTCAATATTCCAAACCGCTGCCACGCCGCCTTGTGCATAGCGTGTATTCGATTCATTTTCAACGGTTTTGGTCAATACATCAATGCGTAAATCAGGGCGTTGCCGCGCTATTTTAATCGCAAAACTCAATCCTGCGATGCCACCACCAATAACAAGAAGGTCGGTTTTCATATAAATTACACGTGTTTAATGGTGAAAATGGTAAAAAATTAAAGTAAATACTGAGGGGGTCATTGACTATGTGTTAAAGCTAAAAAAACACCATTTGTCCAGCCAAATCCATCTTGATTGGGATATTCGCCGCCACCTGCTTCCAAATCTTCATTATAAACATCATATTTTTCTGTCATTTTCCCTGTTTTTTCATAGACGCCTAAGTTCGCACCCAGCCAATGGGTTTTAATTTGATGAGCTAAATCTTTTAAGCCGTAATTCATCAAACCTTTATAAGCCATCCATTGAAGAGGTGCCCAACCATTTGGCGCATCCCATTGTTGCCCTGAAAAAACCGTTGTGGTGGTCAATCCTCCTGCTTTTAGGAATTGAGACTCGAGCGTTTCAGCTACTTTATTGGCTTGAAAATCAGTAGCTATTTTAAAAAACAATGGAAAAACAGCGGCTAAAGTATAGCTATTCGCTGATTTATTTTGCATAAAATCATAATCAAAATAAAACCCTTTATATTCATTCCAACAGTATTTTTCAAGGGAAGCTTGACGTTTTTTAAGCAAATCTTGATAAAAATCTGCTTTTTCTGTATTACGATTTAAGATGTAGGCTTCTGCCAAAGTCTGTTCTAAATTGGCTAATAAACAATTCAAATCTACGGGAATAAAATCAGTCGTGTGAATGGTTGCCAACGATTGAGAGTCACTGAGCCAGCGGCTGCTAAAATCCCAACCCGATTCAGCCGCAGCACGTAGGTGGCGATAGGTGTCTTCAGGTTTTTGAGTGGATTGATGAGCAATTTCAACATCTTCTTTATAGGATTCAGGGCGCGGCGTGTTGTTTTCATCCCAATACCGATTCAAAATTGAGCCGTCGGGTAAGCGGAC